>JAFZVQ010000043.1 GCA_017617715.1 Bacteroidales bacterium
CAACAGAGTGGCGGAGATGCCGAACGGAGCGCCGCCGGAAGCCTTCCGGGACCTCCTCCCGGACCGTTGGAAAAAGAACGAGCAGGGCATCTGACCCTGCTTTCTTTATGCCTCGCCTACGGCAACGCGGAGACGCTTACTATAACACTTTTACACCATGGCCGAGAAAAAAACACCATCGCCGGAAATACTGCAAGAGTATATTTACCACATCGCAGAGGCGCAAGGCATTGTAACAAGATATTCGCAACTTGTCGCAATCAGTAGGGACAGTGCGGAAGATAACGACCTCCGGGCGCACTTCCTTTTCGTCCTTGCCGGGTTGCAGGACATCAAAGAACATTTTACAACCTTGCTCGATGAAAGGTAACACAATCCAGGCGCACGACGATTGCGTCCGCGTTGCGGTGTTTGGTGAACTTTTGACCTATGAGGTTTTATGCGCTTCGAGGGCGCGGTCTGGAAGTGACCCGGAAACATTTTTGCAAACGGGGTGGATTCCCAATCCACATTTTAATACAGAGATAAACGCTAAATTATACCGGCTCCCCCAGGCCACAAACTACAACAAACATTTTTCCGGCAACAATATAACCCTATTTCGGGGAATGAGCATAGAAGAGGCAAGGGTAATTATTGACGGGCGCGTCGAAGAGTCCGGGATTCATTACACAAATGTTCGGCGCGTGGCGATAATGTACGCACAAATCCGCAACGGCCTTATTTGTGAAATAACCATACCGAAAGAAGATGTTAAATTTTATATCAATTCAAGACACCACGAATTTATTATTTCTGCCTACTCGCTAAAGCAGTGCCGACCGTTATTCTATGAAATTACAAATCAGCATTGCCGAAGTATTACATACTCGGAAATACGAGCCATTGCAGAAAAATAAAAAATTTCAAAAATTAGTGTGCGTGGTGGGGTGCGTGTGTGTAGAAGATGGGCCGGGGGGGAGTCCCGGCCAGAAATAGACCGCCGGGAGGCGTTCGCGCCGTTCATAGTACGGCAATTTGATTGGTTCGCACCGTTCCGGATTCGTGTTCCCGGGGCGGTGCATTTTGTATGTTATTGATATATAGGGAGTTATGAAATTAGCCCCGGATATTACCATAAAAAAAACCGCCGCGAGTACGCGCCGGGAGCATATATAGTTTGTTCGGAGTGTCTTTGTAGCGGGATTGGGGATTGAACCCAAGACCTCCGGATTATGAATCCGACGCTCTAACCAACTGAGCTACCCCGCCATGATGGGGCGCAAGTTGTGTTCTTTTTATGCCCCAAGGGGCCAAAAGCGTGTACTTAAATTGTGTACTTTTCAACCCCAAAAACTTAAGTAGTTGTAAAACAAACACTTAAGTTTGTAAATTGTTGAGATAGAAGGACTCGAACCCTCACTGACAGAGCCAGAATCTGTAGTGCTACCATTACACCATATCTCAATATTGGGACTGCAAAGCTACACTTTTTTTGGTAAACTGCAAAATTATTTTTCAGCAATCAGCACGACGGCCCAAACTTCGCAGCCTTCGCCTCGGCCGACAAAGCCGAGGCGCTCGGTCGTGGTGGCCTTCACGCTGACGGAATCCACCTCCACGCCCATGACTTCCGCAAGGCAGCTGCGCATCGCAGGCACAAGGAAGCCGATCTTCGGAGCCTGCAGCGCAATCGTGATGTCGGCATTTACCAGATCCCAGCCTTTCGCACGCACCAGCTCCATCACGCGGCGGAGCAGCACCTTGCTGTCGATGCCGGCGAACTCGTCCGAAGTGTCGGGGAAATGATGCCCGATGTCGCCCAGGGCCAGGGCGCCCAGGAGGGCGTCGCAGAGGGCATGGATGGCCACATCCCCGTCGGAATGCGCCACGAAGCCCGTCTGCGAGGGCACCTGCACCCCGCACAGCCACATCGGAAGTCCCTCACGGATTTGATGGACGTCGTATCCTTGTCCTACCCTGAACATATCAGACAATCCCGGAGAAGCCAAGGAAGGCCATGGCCATGATGCCGACGGTGATGAAAGCGATCGGGAGGCCCTTGAAGGACTCCGGCACGTCGCTCTGCGCCATCTGCTCGCGCAGGCCGGCGAAGAGGATCATGGCGAGCCCGTAGCCCAGCGAAGTGGCGAGGGCATAGACCGTGGCCTCGCCCAGATTCATCAGGTGCGCCTCTCCCCCGCCGAAGGTGAACTGCTTGGTGACCACGTTGATGGCCACACCGAGCACGGCGCAGTTGGTGGTGATCAGCGGCAGGAAGATACCCAGCGCCTGATACAGCGACGGGCTGATCTTCTTCAGCACTATCTCCACGATCTGCACCAGCGCCGCAATCACCAAAATGAAGGCGATGGTCTGCAGGAACGTGAGCCCCAGCGGCACCAGAAAGAACTTATTGATGAGGTAGGTGACCACAGTTGCGAGCGTGATCACGAAGCACACGGCCCCGGACATGCCGGTGGCGGTGGAGAGCTTGCTCGACACGCCCATGAACGGGCACACCCCGAGGAACTGCGCCAACACAATGTTGTTGACGAAAATCGCGGACACGATAATAAGCAGATACTCAGCCATAACTACCTCTTAGCCAATTTGTTGAACAAAACCATAAGATATCCCAGCACAAGGAAGGCGCCCGGCGCCATCACGAAGGCAAGGATGCCGTCGCCGGCGATGAACTTCCACCCGAACACCGACCCGCTGCCGAGAATCTCCCGCACTATGCCGATGACGGTAAGCGACAGCGTGAAACCTATGCCGATACCGATGCCGTCCAGGGTGGAATCCCCCACACTGTTTTTGGAGGCAAACGCTTCGGCACGCCCGAGCACGATGCAGTTCACCACGATGAGCGGTATGAACAAACCCAAGGTCTCATACACTTCCGGCACGAAAGCCTGCATCAGCAGCTGCAGCACCGTCACGAATGTGGCGATAACCACTATATACACCGGAATGTGCACCTTGTCCGGCACCACCGGAGATATGAGCGAAATCACTATGTTGCTGAGTATGAGCACGAACATAGTCGCAAGGCCCATTTCCAGACCGTTCATGGCGGATGTGGTCGTGGCCAGCGTCGGACACATGCCGAGCACGAGCACGAAAGTGGGGTTCTCCTTGAGAAGCCCCTTTGTGATCAATCCGAACTTACTCATTTTCCGACAGATGTTTATAAACCGCACAAGATTGGGCCACAGCCTTTGCGTAGGCCCTCGAAGTGATGGTGGAAGCGGTGATGGCATCCACCTCGCCGCCGTCCTTGCGCACGGCAAGCTGCCTTGCGGCGGGATCCCAGCCCTTGAACTGGTCGATGAAGCCCTGCTCGGTGGTGCACTTGGCGCCGAGGCCGGGAGTCTCGCTGTGCGAAAGCACCACGGTGTTGTACACCACTCCGTCCTCCCCAATGCCCACCATAAGGGTGAGCGGGCCGCCGAAACCGACAACCGTGGAAATCACGGCATAGCCGGCGCCCGGGGCACGGTAGTAATTGTAGTCCACACCGTCCACGCAGACGCTCTCCAGCGTGGGCTGACCCTCGAAAGCGGGCAGCACGCGGGCGATGGAGGCCGTGGTCTTGGCCTGCTCCGCCTCCCTGATGGGGCCGCTCGTGACAGCGTACACGCTGCCAAGCACCGCCGAGCACACGAGGCACACGAGAGTGAGGCTCAGGGCCATGTTCTTAAGATTCGATTTTGCCGCCATAGCTATGCCCTCCCGTATTTTTTCTGGTGGAACGCCCTGTTGATGAGCGGCACGAAGCAGTTCATTATCAGGATGGCGAACGACATGCCTTCAGGATAGGACCCGAAGTAACGTATCATCATCACGATGACGCCGATGCCGATACCGTAGATCACGCCGCCCCAGTTGCTCATAGGCGAGGTCACGTAGTCCGTGGCCATGAAGCAGGCGCCGAGCAGCACGCCGCCGGTCACGAGGTTGAAGTTGACGCCTGTGAAATGGGCGGGGTCGATGCCGTGGAACACTGCGGCGATGGCTGCGATGGTGAGCAGGATGCTGAGGGTGATCCAAGGCTTCACGACCTTGCGCACAAGAAGGTAGCCGAAACCGAGCAGCAGCGCCAGCGCGGAGATTTCTCCGGCAGAGCCGCCGATGTCGCGGATCACCGTGGTCATGGAATCAAAACCGTTGGTGCTCAGGATCTGCTGGATGGACTCGCCGGACTTCAAGCCCTCCTTCAAGAGGCCGAGGGGCGTGGCGCCCGACACGGCGTCGGGATAGCTGATGAAGCCGTTGGGCAGGGTCCAGTTGGTCATCTGCACAGGGAAGGAGATCAGCAGGAACACACGGGCCGTGATGGCGGGATTGAAAAGGTTCTGCCCAAGGCCGCCGAAAGACATCTTGGCGATGCCTATGGCCACCAGGGCGCCCAGGGCCACCATCCACCAGGGAGAGGTGGAAGGCAGGTTCATGGCCAGCAGCAGGCCGGTCACGAGGGCGGAACTGCCGCTGAACAGCTCGGGCCGCTTCATCAGGAAGCGTGCGATCAGGTATTCCAGACCCACGCAGCTCACTGCCGCCACGGCCAGCACCAGGATTTCCGCCCAGCCGTAGAACAATATCGATACGACAATCGCCGGCATAAGGGCTATGACCACGTCCATCATGATGGAGTTCGTGGAAGCCTTTGCATGCACATGCGGCGAGGGTGATATTAACACTTTGTCCATAAACACTTACTTTTTGGCGTTACGGGCCCTTATGATACCCATCACCTGGGCTTTGGCCATACGGATGTTATCGAGTAACGGCACGCCTGCGGGGCAGCTGTACTGGCAGCACCCGCATTCTATGCAGTCCTGGGCGGCATTCTGCTCCAGGCCGGCGGGATCGCCGTACTGGTAGAGCTTCTTGAGAAGGAAAGGTTCCAGGCCCATGGGGCAGGCGTCGGCGCAGCGTCCGCAGCGTATGCAGGGAGTCTCCTGCCGGCGGCGTGTGCCCTCGCCAAGATAGAGGATGGAAGACGAGCCCTTCACGGTGGCGGCGTCGAAATTGGCCACCGCCTTGCCCATCATAGGGCCGCCGCTGATTATCTTCACGGCGCCCTCGGGCACTCCGCCGGCCTGCTCTGCAATCCACGAGAGCGGCATGCCGATACGGAACAGGTAATTGTGCATCCTGTCCACGGGCAGGCAGTCGCCGGTCACGGTGAGCACATTGGTCACCAGCGGCTTGTTCTTCTGCACGGCCTCGTAGACGGCAAGGGACGTGGCCACGTTCTGCACCACGGCGCCGACGTCGATGGGCAGGCCGCCGGACTTTACCTGGCGGTGCATCACGGCGTCGATGAGCTGCTTCTCACCGCCCTGCGGGTAGCGCTTCCTGAGCACCTCGACTCGTATGCCGGGATAGCCCAGGCGCGCCAGGGAGGCACGCACGGCGGCAATGGCCTCCGGCTTGTTCTCCTCGATGCCGATCACGCACGGGCAGTCGCCCAGCACCTTCTTCATGATGGCCGCGCCGACCACAATTTCGTCGGTGCGCTCCAGCAGGATGCGGAAGTCGCTCGTGAGGTAAGGCTCGCACTCGGCGCCGTTGAGAATCAGGCAGTCGGCCTTCTTGCCGGGCGGCGGGTTAAGCTTCACGTGGGTGGGGAAGGTAGCGCCTCCCAGACCCACCACGCCGCACATCTTGATGCGGTCGAGGATGAAATCACGGTCTTCCGGAATGGCGGTCACGAGCTCGGGAGAGAGGTCTATGCCCTCGGCCCACTCGTCGCCTTCGACATCGATTTCCACGTGCATCACGTTGAAACCGGCAAGGTCTTTCCTCAGGCCGATGGACTTCACTGTGCCGGACACCGGGGAATGCACATATGCCGAAATGAATCCGCCCGGCTCGGCTATTATCTGGCCCGCCTTGACGGAATCGCCCACCTCCACTATAGGCTTAGCCTGTGCTCCAAGATGCTGGAACATGGACACATACACCTTCGGCGGGAGGGGCAGGGTCTCTATCTTGCAGCCCCGCGAGAGCTTGCAGTCGGCGGGATGGATGCCGCCGATGGAGAATGTCAGTTTAGCCATTGTCGTCCTCCTTCTTTTCCGCCGCAGCCCTGGCCGCTTCGGCAGCCTTGGCCTTGCGGTCGGCTATACGTTTCTTGACGGCTTCCTTGTCGAGCTCCTTGGGGAAGCCCACGCCGTGGATGGCACCGGTCGGGCACACGGCCTCGCACTCCCGGCAGAGCTTGCACTTGCCGAAGTCGATGTAGGCCACGTTGTCCGTGACCGTGATTGCCCCGTGCTGGCAGGTCTTCTCGCAAAGGCCGCAACCTATGCAGGCCGCAGCGCAGGCTTTGCGGGCGGCAGGTCCCTTCTCCTTGTTGATGCAGGACACGTACTCGCGCATGCCGCGGGGCCCCTTGGCCCTCAGCTCGATGACCCGCTTCGGGCAGGCGGCCACACATTTGCCGCAGGCGGTGCACTTGCCCTCGTCCACCACCGGGAGACCCGTGTCGGGATTCATCGACAGTGCTCCGAACTGGCAGGCGGCCACGCAGTCGCCGCAGCCCAGGCAGCCGTAGAGGCAACCCGTGTCGCCGCTGTAGAGCGAAGACTTGACCTTGCAGGAGCGGGCGCCGTCGTAGTCGTTGGTCCTGGGCCTGTTGGCGCAGCTGCCATTGCAGCGCACCACGGCCACGAGAGGAGCGGCCTCCTTGATCTCGCAACCCAGGATGGCGGCTACCTTCTTCATGGTGTCGCTGCCACCCACCGGGCAATAATTGGAATCGAGATTGCCGGCCTTCACGGCTGCATCGGCGAAAGCGCGGCAGCCCGCGAAGCCGCAGCCGCCGCAATTTGCGCCGGGCAGGGTCTTCTCGATCTCGTCTATCCTCGGATCTTCCTCCACCTTGAACTTCCTTGCTACCCAGTACAGCACCAGGGAAAGCACAAGGCCGAGTACGGTCAGGATGACGATGGTCCAGATGATCGTATTACTCATTTCAGATAAAATGTATATTCTTTGCTGATTTTGTCCCGGAACAGGAAAATCACCAGATAGCACACTGCCACGGCGATTATGGCTCCTATACCGGACCAGAGTTCACCCACGCCGAGCCCTCCAAGCACCATCAGTGCCACGAAAAGCACCACGAGGGGCAAACCGTAGGCGATGAAGACGGCCTTGTAGCCCATGGCCTTCTTCAGCACCACCTCCACCTCATCGCCCACCTGGCGGGGATGCCAGGCATCGGTGCGCACCTGCACCTGCTTCACCTTTTCCTCGCCCAGGCCGCAGATGCCCTTGGCATGGCAAGATGCACAGGCCGACTCGGCGATTATCTCTATGGTGGTAATCTCCGGGTCGATAGCGACTATCCGCCCTTTGTGGGTGACGGCCTCCATCAGAATTCAGTGTTGGGGCCTATGCCGCCGTAGCCGGGACCGGCTTCGAAAGGCACGTCGTCATTCATTCTGGAATTGACGGTGCGGGTGGCGAAGGCGTCGAGGGCCTCGTCCATCTCCATGAAGCGGATCTGCTCGCTCTTGAAGATCATGTCGATGTCACGGGTCTCGCCGTTACGGTGCTTGGCGATAATAATCTGGGTCTTCTCGCGTTCCTCGATATTGTCGCTGAGGCCTACATAGTCTGGCCTGTGGATGAAAATGACCATATCGGCGTCCTGCTCGATGGCTCCGGATTCGCGGAGGTCGCTCAGGAGGGGCTTGCCGCTGCTGCCGGCACGCGTGACGGCCTGGCGGGAAAGCTGGGAAAGCGCAATGATGGGGATATTGAGCTCCTTGGCGGTGGCTTTCAGGGTGCGGGAGATTGCCGCGACTTCCTGCTCGCGCATGGCCTTGAGCTCGGGCGGGCCCTGCATCAGCTGGAGGTAGTCCACCACTATGAGGCGGACGCCCTTGTTCTTCACCAGGTTCTTGGCCTTGGTGCGGAACTCCATTATCTGCATGCCAGGGGTGTCGTCGATGTAGAACGGAGCCTTGGAAAGGTTGCGGAGCTTGAATTCGAGCTGCTCCCATTCGTGCGGCTGCAGCTTGATGCTGCCCTTTATCTTGTCGGCGCTGAGGCCGGACTCGCTGGTCATAAGGCGCTTTACGAGCTGCTTGGACGACATTTCCAGGGAGAACACGGCCACGGGCATGTGGTGGTCGACGGCGGCGTTGCGCGCAAGGTTGAGCGCGAAGGCCGTCTTACCCACGGACGGACGGGCTGCGAGGATTATGAGGTCCGAGCGCTGCCAGCCGTTGGTGATGCGGTCTATGCTCACGAAACCGGACGGCACACCGCTGAGGCCCTCGGAATTCTGCTGCTCCTGGATGTCGCCCATGGCCTCGTTGATGATGCTGCCGATGTCCTGCACTTCCTTGCGGACGTTGCTCTGGATGGCGTCGTAGACCTTGGTCTGGGCCTTGTCGATGAGGTCGTCCACATTCACCGACTCGTCGTAGGCGTCGCGGAGGATGTCGTAGGAGGCGGTGATGAGGTCGCGCTGAATGGTCTTCTGCTTGAGTATCTTAACGTAGTACTCCATGTGGGCGGCGGAGCCCACTTTCTCGGACAGGCCGGCGAGCACGGCGGGGCCGCCTATTATCTCCAGGTTGCCTTTTTCCTTGAGGCGGTTGCTGACCGTGATTATGTCGATGGACGTGTGGTCGATCACCAGGGAAGACATGGCCTCGAAAATCATCCTGTGCTTCTGGTCGTAGAAGCAGGATGCGGTCAGTTCCTCCATGGCCTGGTCCACACAGGAAGGCTCGAGGAGCATGGCTCCGAGCACGGCTTCCTCAACGTCGAGAGCCTGAGGAGGTTTGTTGCCCAGCTCAAGCCCTATCGTGTCAAGATTCGCCTGCGGCTTCTTCTTGCGCGTATTGGAAGTCGTCTCCGCCATTATTCAGCTGCGTCGGGAGTTGCAACGATGATGCGGCCGCAGTGCTCGCAGATCACGAGCTTCTTGCCGGATGCCACGTCGATGAGACGCTGGGGAGTGATGGTGTTGAAGCAGCCTCCGCAGGAGTCGCCGTTGAACACGGTCACCACGGCGAGGTGGTTGTGGACGCTGGCGCGGATGCGGTTGTAGGCGCTGAGGGTGCGCTCGTCGAGCTTGGCGGCGAGGTCGTCGCGGGTCTTCACGAGCACCTTCTCCTCCTTGGCGGTGGATTCCACGATGCGGGCGAGCTCTTCCTTCTTGGCCTCGAGGTCGATGTCGAGGACCCCGAGCTTGTCGTTCACGCGCTCGATGGTGGCCTTGTTCTCGGCGATGGCGTCGCGGGACTCCCCTATCTTCTTCTCGTCTATCTTGCGGAGGATTCCCAGGTTCTCGAGCTCCTTGTTGATGGAGTCGAATTCGCGGCTGTTGGAGATTTTCTCCAGCTGCTGGCGGTATCTCTCAATCTCCCCGTCGAGGCTGACGATGTCCTCGTTCATCGCGGCGATGTTGTCGTTGTACTGTGAGATGACGCGCTCCAGGTCGGCGATGCGGGTGTTGCATGCTTCGACTTCAGCCTCGAGGGCGGCAACTTCCGAGGGGAGTTCTCCGCGAAGCTGGACAAGCTTCTCGATGGCGTTGTCGGCGTTCTGGAGGTCGTAGAGAATCTTAAGTTTTTCCTCGGTATTGGACTCGGAATCTGCGAAAGTCTTCTGCAGGGAGACGAAAGTCTCGCGCTCGTCGATCGGGGTGGCGATCTTCTTGGTTTTCTTTGTTGCGGTTGCCATATATTATATTATCAGTTTTCGGGAACGACAAAGGTAGGAATTATTTTTCTTATATGGAATTCTTGATTTCCATAAGTTGCGCCCGAATCGCCTTTAATGAGTCGATTGCCTTCACGGAGTTGCTCACGGCGGCTTTTTCGCCCGTGATTTTGCGCACGGCGCCGTCAAGGGTCAGGCCCTTGTCTTTGACAAGGAAGTGCAGCTGCTTGAGTGTCTCGATGTCGGATGCGCCGTAGAGACGGTTGCCCTTGGCGTTGCGCTTGGGCTTGAGCAGGTTGGGGTAGGAATTGGTCCAGAAGCGCACCAGGGATACTGATTCCCCTATCGCTTCGGCAGCTTCGCCGATTGTGTAAAACAGTTTTTCCATATCGTTAATCCATTGTTTGCTTTGTGTGCTGGGCCACGTAGACCATGTTCGAATACTCTTCCGGACTCACGGAAGCGAAAATGAAGCTGAGCGGGTCCATCAGCAGGGAGTCGCGCCAGACCTCGTAGTGCAGGTGCGGCGCGTAGGAATTGCCGGACATGCCGGCAGTCGCGATGACGCTCCCCTTGCGCACGCTCTGGCCGGGAGCCACCCGTATGTCCTGAAGGTGCGAGTAGCGGGTGCGGTAGCCGCCTTTGTGCTTGATAGTGACCGTGTTGCCCTCGCCCTTGCGGGATGTCTGGACTGTGCCCACAACCCCGTCGCCGGCGGCCTTGACAGGGGTGCCCTGGGCCACGATGAAGTCCACTCCGTTGTGCTGGGCGGTGGTGGTGTAGAAGGGGTTTATCTTGGTGCCCGTGCCGGCGCCGGTCTGGGTGTAGCTTATGGAGTCCAGGGGCAGGGCCATCGGGGGCATCACGAAGCCGTCCGCCTTCAGCGCCCCGACTATCTTCCGGAACAGGCTGTCCACTTCCGCCGCTTCGGCCACCAGCTTTTCCGCCTTGTCGGCAGTGTAGAACACCAGTTTGGCATCGGGGATGGAGTCGCTGCCGAAGAAGATGTCCAGAGTGGACATGGGATCGTCTGCAGGGGGCTCGGAGTGGAAGATGTCCTTGTAGATTATGTCGTCTTTGCGGGAAAGGCGCTCGAGGTCGGGGCCTATTTCATCCACCTTCTGAGGCAAGGCGGGATACAGCGTCTCGTAGCTGCTGATCAGGGACTTGAGGCGTTTCTCCTCATCGGTGCTGTACACCAGGGCGAAGACCACATAGCCCACGATGGTCAGGGAAAGCACGGTGAGCACGAACTTCACGGCCTTCCACACGGCCCGGGAAATATCCCGGCCGGCCTTGCGGATGCTGAAGTTGCGCTCGTCCAGTGTGTACTTATTTTCTGCCATTGGTGCCTTGCCGTTTCTGCCTTTCGCCCATTGCGGCCGTGGAGGGCCGGCCGCCGGTGCTGTTCTCAAGTTTACGCTTGCCTATCATGGCCCTGTACTCGTCCACGGGCATGTCCATGTCCATGAAACTCATAGGGTTGACGGTGTTGCCCTTGTATATCACTTCGTAGTGGAGGTGGGGGCCGGTGGATTTGCCGGACTTGCCCACTTCGCCTACCTTGTCGCCGCGGCGGAGCGTCTGGCCCACCCCGACGTCTATGGTGTTGAGATGCGCGTAACGCGTCTTGTAGCCGAATCCGTGGTCTATCACCACTTCGTTGCCGTAGCCGCTGTATTTGAAGTCCACCTTTTCCACCACGCCGTCGCCGGTGGCATAGACGGGATTGCCCAGCTTGGTGGCGAAATCCTGGCCGGTGTGGCGGGCGGCGCCGCCGTAGACCGGGTCCGTGCGCACGCCGAAGGGGCTGGAAAGGTGGTAGCTGCCCTTTTTCGGCAGCAGCGGCGGCACGGCCGGTATGCAGCTGACCATGTCCCCCGCCTTCTTCGCCACCAGCGCCACCTCCCCGAGGGCCGCCATCTGGAGGTCGATACGCCTGCGGACGGCGTCCAGGCGGAAGTCCAGGGCCTGCATGTCGTTACGGGCGGTGTCGCGGCGGGCGGTGTCCGTGACGGCGTCGAGGGCGAAAATCGAGCGGTACACTTCGTTGTCGCGGGCCTCGATGCCGGACAGGGTGTTCTCGTACACGTCCAGTTTGTGGCGGACCACGCCCATCTTCGCCTGCCAGTGGTCGACCTGGCGCTTGAGCAGCGCCGTCTTCGGCAGGTCGTTCCCCAGCGCCACGAACCACAGCCAGTAGAACGCCACCACCACGGCCACCGCGCAGACCGCGATAATCACGGTCTCAAGCACGCTGCGCCACTTGGGGACGAACTGCTCCTCATAGCTGAGGGTCTCAGGGTTATATACAAACCGCCGCATTCAGACAAAGTTATAAAATATTTGCGAATTGCCACTGTTTCATCCGGGGTCCGCTCATTCGCAGTGCCAGGACTGCGGATCGCGGAAACCCAGGAGGAAGGCCTTGACATCCATGCGCTTCTTACCTCCCAGCTGGAGGTCGCGGATGGAAAGGGCGCCGTCGGAAGCGGCTACCGCCAGGTAGCTCTTGCCGTCCGTGAGTATGGTGCCGGGAGCGGCGCCGCCTTCGGGAAGGGCCACCACCTCGACCTCGTAGATTTTGAGCTGCGCCCGCTCGCCCCTGGCGGGTACGAGCTCGGTGTAGGCCGCAGGATAGGGCGAGAGACCGCGCACGAGGTTGCGGAGCTCGGCGGCAGGACGGTTCCAGTCGATGTGGCAGAGCTCGCGGGTGAGCTTCGGCGCGGGCCGCAGCTCTTCAGAGCCCTGGATGAATGAACGCTGCAGGCGCAGCTCCACGTTGTGCTGGATTATGAGGTCGACGGTGTCGCACACGAGGCTGCTGCCGATCTGCATCAGCTTGTCGTGGAGCGTGCCGGCGTTGTCGCTGTCTTCTATCACGCACTCGTCGCGCAGGATGATGCCGCCGGTGTCGATGTTATGGTCTATCATGAAGGTGGTCACGCCGGTGCGGCGCTCACCGTTGATAATGGCCCAGTTGATGGGAGCGGCGCCCCTGTACTGCGGCAGGAGCGAAGCGTGCAGGTTGAAGGTGCCGAGGCGCGGCATCCTCCAGACCTCCTCCGGCAGCATGCGGAACGCAACGACCACGAAAATGTCGGCCTTCAGGGCCGCCAGCTGCGCAAGGAAATCCGGGTCGCGGAGCTTGACCGGCTGGAGCACCGGCAGGCCGTGGTCCACCGCGTATGTCTTGACGGCGCTTTCGCTCACCTTGAGGCCGCGGCCGCTGGGCTTGTCGGCCACGGTGACCACGCCCACGACCTTGAAGCCCCTGCGCACGAGGGCGTCGAGAGGCCCGACGGCGAACTCCGGAGTGCCCATGTAGACTATGCGCGGCTTGCGGAAGAAGCCCGCCACCTTGCTGAGCAGCTTCCTCCAGCTGGCCTTGACGGTGTCCATGTTGAACAGCTCGGCGTCCTTGACGGCCTTGTAGGTCAGGAACGCCCCTATGGGGCCTAGCACATAAGCTGGGCTGAACACGCCGTGGAATGCCATCCAGGTGCCGTCCTTGGCCATTTTTTCACCCGTGATCTGGACTATCCAGTAGATCACGAAGAAGAGCATCGAGAAGATGGCGCTCATGCCTATGCCGCCCTTCTTTATCATGGCTCCGATCGGGGCGCCGATGAAGAAAAGTATGAAGCAGGCAAGGGCCTGGGCGAATTTCTTGAAGAGCTCCACGTCGGTGCGGCGGAGGTAGAAGGTGGACTGGTAGACGTCGTGGTTGTAGGTGAGCACGTCGGCGGACATGCGCTCGCTCTCGGAGGCCGCCTTTTCGTAGGCGTTCTTGATTTCTTCATAGCCTTTCCATGTCCACATCTTGTCTGACTGGAACATGGTCGAGAGGTCTCCCCGGCGGGCGGTGTCGAGCTGGTTGAGCTGCCGCAGGGAACTCTGGGTGCGTATCCTCTTGTAGTGGCCTTCAAAGGCTTCGGCGTTGTGGCGGTCCAGGGAATCCTTCTGGTGGGCCAGCTGCACCAGGCGCATGGACTTGGCCTGGTCTGAGAAGCGGGCGGAGTCGGATTTCTCGAAGGAGTAGTTCTTCAGGGGGATGATGAGCTGCTCGCTGGCGAAGTCCACGCGGCTCAGCGCCAGGGACGTGTCGCGGTAGGTCATCTCGTTGGTCTCCTGGTAGTTGGAGCCGTTGTAGAGGGTGAAGGTGAGGTAGTCCTTGGCCTTGGAAATCTTCAGTATGGCGGAATCGGCTATGATGATGGCGGTGTTGCCGCGGCGGGAGGTGTGGTCATAGACCTGCACCTTGTACATCATGCCGGTGTCGTCGTTCTGGTCCTCGACGCGGAGCACGTAGCCGTCGATGCCTTCGTAGAAGGTGCCGGACGGGATTTTGATGCTCTCCTTGGTGCGGGTGATGTCGTCGCGGAGGGTGAAGATTTCATTGTAGGCCTTGGGCACAAGGTCGTTGCCTATGAAGAAGGCGCCGACGCTGATCAGGGCTGCCGTGACGATCAGGGGGGCAATGAGGCGGCCGAGCGAGATGCCGGCGGCCTTGATGGCCATAAGTTCCTTGTTTTCACCCATCTGGCCTATCACCATCATGGATGAGAGGAGCACGGAAAGCGGCAGGGCCATGGGCAGGATGGTGCAGGCGCCCCACATCATGAACTCCATAATCACCCCGAAGGCGAGGCCCTTGCCCACCAGCTCGTCTATGTAGAGCCAGAGAAACTGCATCATCAGGATGAAGACCACGACGAGCAGTATCGCGACGAAAGGTCCGATAAATGCTTTCAGCGTGAACTGGTCGAGTTTTTTCATCCTGCAGGGCTGTCGTTATTTGCTGGTGGCCACTTTCACGAGGGCTTCGAGTGCGTCCTTCAGGCCTGCAATTTCCTTGCCGCCGGCAGTGGCGAGGCCGGGCTGTCCGCCGCCGCCGCCCTGGATGAACTTCGCACCTTCGCGTATGTCCTGGCCGGCGTTGCGGCCGGCGGCCACGAGGTCGTCGGAGTACATGAGCAGCAACTGGGGCTTGCCGGCGGCTTCGTATGCCGCCACGAGGGCCGTGCCCTTAAGCTCCTTCTGGAGTGCGAGCGCAGCGTTGCGGAGCATAGCCGGATCGATGTCAAGGTTGGCTGCAGGGGCGATTTTGATGAGTTTGAGACATCCGCAGTCCTCCGCCTTGTCGCAGAGCTGGCGGGCGAACTGGGCGGCCTTGGCCTTGGAGAATTCCTCCGCCTGCTTCTTGAAGGTGGCGTTGTCTTCGACCATCTTGCGGATGGCGCCGGCAAGGTCGGGCACGTTGTTGAAGAAGGAACGGGCGGTCTTCAGGAGGTTCTGCATGCCGCACACCATGGTCTCGGCATCTTCGCCGGTCACGGCCTCGATGCGCCGCACGCCGGCCGCGATGGCGGACTCGCTGGTGATCTTGAAGAGGCCGATATTGCCGGTAGCCGAGGTATGGCAGCCGCCGCAGAGCTCCACGCTGGGGCCGAACTTGACCACGCGGACGCGGTCGCCGTACTTCTCTCCGAAGAGGGCCATGGCGCCGAGCTGCTGGGCCTCCTCCATTGTGGCGTCGCGCTTTTCGCTGAGCGGGAAGTTGCTGCGTATCAGCTCGTTGACCCGCCTCTCCACCGCTTCGATCTGCTCGTCGGAGAGCTTCTCGAAGTGGGAGAAGTCGAAGCGGAAGCCCTTGTCGGACACGAAGGAGCCCTTCTGCTCCACGTGGGTGCCGAGGATTTCGCGGAGGGCCCTGTGCATCAGGTGGGTGCAGCTGTGGTTACCCGCTATCTTCTGCCTGCGGGCGGCATCGACCGTGAGCTTGAAGGGGCCGGTGCAGTCCTGCGGAAGGCGCTCGGCGATGTGGATGGTGAGCTCGTTTTCCTTGACGGTGTTGAGTATCTTTATCGTTTCGCCGTCGGCTGCAGTGATGGTGCCGGTGTCGCCGATTTCGCCGCCCATCTCGCCGTAGAACGGGGTGCGGTCGAATACCAGCTGGAGCATCTCCTTGTTCTTCTGCACCACGGTGCGGCTCTTGAGGAGGCGGGCGCCGGCAATTTCGGTGGTGTCGTAGCCCTCGAAGACCACGTCCTCGCCGTCGGCATAGACGGTCCAGTCGCCGAAGGTGTTGGCGGTGGCGTTGCGGGCGCGCTCCTTCTGCTTGGCGAGCTCAGTGCGGAAGCCTTCCAGATCAACTGTGTAACCGTTTTCGGCGGCAATCAGTTCGGTGAGGTCGATGGGGAAACCGTAGGTGTCGTAGAGGCGGAAGGCATCTGTGCCGGGGATTATTTTGCTGTCCTTGCTGCGCTCCATGCAATCGTCCATGAGGCGTATGCCGTTGTCCAGGGTGTGGAGGAATGCGAGCTCCTCTTCGCGTATCACGGACTCTATGAGCTTCTGCTGCCTGGGGAGTTCGGGATAGGCTTCGCCCATGTCGTCCACCAGCTGCTGCACGAGCACGCAGAGGAAGGGCTCGCTCAGGCCGAGGAAGGTGTAGCCGTAACGGACGGCGCGGCGGAGTATCCTGCGGATCACGTAGCCGGCCTTGACGTTGCTCGGGAGCTGGCCGTCGGCGATGGAGAAGGCGATGGCGCGGATGTGGTCGGCGATCACGCGCATGGCCACGTCTGTATCCTTGCTCTCGCCGTATTTGTGGCCGCTGAGCTCTCCGATTCTGTTCAGCATGGCGGTGAAGACGTCGGAGTCGTAGTTGCTGTTCTTGCCCTGGAGCACGGCGCAGAGGCGCTCGAAGCCCATTCCGGTGTCGATGCTCTTGGCGGGAAGGGGTTCCAGATGGCCGTCGGCGAAGCGCTGGAACTGCATGAACACGAGGTTCCAGATTTCAATCACGTGGGGGTCGGACTGGTTCACCAGGTCGCGGCCGGGGATGCCGGAGGCTTGTTTTTCTTCGGCGGTGCGGATGTCGATATGGATTTCCGAACTGGGGCCGCAGGGGCCGGTGTCGCCCATTTCCCAGAAGTTGTCGTGCTTGTTGCCGAGGATCACGTGGTCGGCGGGAAGGTGCCGCAGCCAGGCTTCCTTGGCTTCCTGGTCCATCTCGGTGCCGTCTTCCTTCGAACCTTCGAACACGGTGGCGTAGAGGATGCTCTTGTCGATGCCGTAGACCTCGGTGAGAAGCTCCCAGGCCCAGTCGATCGCTTCTTTCGTGAAGTAGTCGCCG
>JAFZVQ010000044.1 GCA_017617715.1 Bacteroidales bacterium
CGGGCACGTGACCGCCGTGACTGCGGACGTCACCCATGGAGCTGCCGCCGGAAGGACGGACCGCGTTGCCGGAAGGACGGACCGCTTCGCCGCCGGAAGGACGGGCGCTGCCGTGGCTGCGATGGTTCACGGTGCCGCCGGAGTTGCTGCCCGAATGGCGCTCAGGACGCGTCTGGCTGCCGCCGGAAGGACGGTCGGCATGGCGAGAACTGCGTTCCTGGCGGCTGCCGCTGTAGGAGCTGCCGGAACTTGGCGTCTGACGTGAGTGTGTACTTGAACCAGAGCTATGAAAACCGCCGGAGCTATGGTGGGATCCGCCGGAAGAATGAGTGTAACCGGAACTATGTGAACCGCCGGAATGGGAGGAACCGCCGCCACGGGAGTGGGGCTGGGCGACGAGAGGAAGGGCGAAAATGACGGCTGCCGTCATCATTGCCGCGAGTCTTGTCAAGTGTTTCATATGCCAGTGGTTTTAATATAAATAATACTTTTTCGACAAGGTCCTGAAGTCTTCGGTCTCTTTCGTCCAGTAGGACAGGATATCCGCTACTTTAAAACGCTTGCTGAACTCATTACTTACAAAGTCCGTTCCACAAACTTTGTTGAACATGCTTATTCTGCCCGGAGAGAGTTCGAACGGGTTCTTTTTGTACAATTCATAGACCGCCTGCATCACGTAGAACTGGATCAGGGTCATGGGGGCGGCTTCATAGTCGGTGAAATAATACTGGACTCCGTGGACGAGCTTTTTTGCGCAGCTGCCGTAGAACGGGGTGTAATGGACGGCCCGCCACGCCACGCCGGGCACCTTGTAGCTGTCGAGCAGGGCTTTCAGTGCGTCTGCGTCTATCCAGTCGGCGGCGAAGGCATCGAAGGGGATGGTGTAGCCTATGCCTATGTTGAGATAGTCGTTGAATTCGCCCACAAGCCCGGCGCACGGATAGCAGATTGCGCTGCGCGGATAAGGGATGTTGGGGGACGGCATCACCCAGGGCAGGCCGGTCTTGTCGTAGGTCATCCAGCGCTCCCAGCCTTCCATCGGCACCACCGTGAGCTGGCATTTCAGGGGTAGCTGGTCGCCCTTCTGCCCGCGGTTGAGCCCCTCTTCGTTTATCATTTTTGCAATCTCGCCCACCGTGAGTCCATATACGTAAGGGATATGGTACTGGCTGACGTAGGAATAAAAACCGTCGCGCACGAGGCTGCCTTCCACTTTGAGGCCTCCCAGGGGATTGGGGCGGTCGAGCACCATCACCTGCACGCCCACCGTGGCGCATGTGCGCATAAGGAGACCGAGGCAGCTGATGAATGTGTAGGAACGGGTGCCTACGTCCTGAATGTCATAGACCACGATATCTACGTCCTTTAGCATCTCTGGCGTGGGCTGGCGGGTGGCGCCGTAGAGCGAATACACAGGCAGCCCTGTGGCGGCATCAGTGCCGGACTCCACCTTGCCGCCGGCCCAGACGTCGCCGCGCACGCCATGCTCGGGAGCATATAGGGCCACGAGGTTGACGTTCTCCCGCAGGATATCGATGGAGGAACGGAGCTGGCTGTCCACGCCGCTGGGGTTGGTCAGCAGGCCCACACGTTTGCCGCGGAGCCCCTCGAAACCGCGGTCGCGAAGGACTTCGATGCCAGGTTTCACCTGGGCGGAAAGGCTTATTCCGACGGTAAGCGCCGCTGCGCAAAGAAGGTGACGAAGAAGGTGGCGAGACAACATATCATTACGAGTATAAAGAATCCTACATAGCCCAGGGCTTCCTGCAAGTATCCGGCCACAAGCCCGGGAAGCATCATGGAAAGCGCCATGAAAGCGGTGCATATGGCGTAATGGGAGGTCTTGAGGGGCCCCTCCGAAAAATGGATCATGTAGAGCATGTACGCCGAGAAACCGAAGCCGTAGCCGAACTGGTCGAACACCACGCAGGCGCCCACGGTCCACAGGCTTTCGGGCTGGGCAATGCTCATGTACAGATACACGGCGCAAGGGAGCGCAAGCGACAGCGCCATGGGCCAGAGGCACTTGCGCAGGCCGAGCCGGGCAGCGGCGAGGCCCCCGAGTATGCCGCCGGCCAGCAGGGCGATCACGCCGAAGGTGCCGAACACGACGCCGTACATGTCGGTAGTGAATCCGAGGCCGCCGGCATCGACAGGATCCCTGAAGAAGGGGAAGAGCATCTTCACGGAAAATGCCTCCGGAAGGCGGTAAAGCAGCATGAACGCTATTGCAAGCCAAATCCCCTTCTTGCGGAAGAAGGAAGCGAAAGCCTCACCGAATTCCCTGGCCACGTCGCCTGCCGTGCGCACTTCGCCGGCATTCCTGTCATCGGCCGGGCGGGGCAGGATCAAGGCGTGGTAGAGGGCCATCAGGGCAAGGATGACGGCGGATACTATCATGGTCACCGACCAGGCGGCGGGCACGTTGTCAAGGCGCTTTTCCAGCACGCCGGCCATCACCACCAGCACGCCCTGTCCGAACACCGACGCAATGCGGTAGAACGTGCTTCTTATCCCCACGAAGGCCGACTGCTGCCGCTTGTCGAGGGCCAGCATGTAGAATCCGTCGGCTGCGATGTCGTGGGTGGCCGATGCGAAGGCTGCCACTATGAACAGTATCAGCGTGAGGGTGAAGGTGGTCAGGCGCACGGAGGCCGCTATCAGGCCTATCGCCGCGAGCATGAGGACCTGCATGGTGAGTATCCACCAGCGTTTGCTGCGGAATATGTCCACGAAGGGGCTCCAGAGGGGCTTAACCACCCAGGGAAGGCTGATGAGGCTTGTCAGCAGCGCAAGCGTGCCGTTGTCCATACCCATATCCTTGAACATTATGAGGGATATGGTGTTGACTATGAAATACGGGATCCCCTCGACGAAGTAAAGCGTGGGGACCCAAAGCCAGGGTGTTTTACTGTTCGACCGTTGCACCTTTGTAGTAGTATTCAAGTATCTGTCTGTAATTGAAGCCCTTTGTGGACATCACCGCGGCGCCTATCTGGCAGAGGCCCACTCCGTGGCCCCATCCCTTGCCGTGCAGGATAAGGGTGTCGCCGTCCCATACGGCTTCGAAATTGGAGCTCTTGAGATGGGACGGGCTGAGGGCGCGGCGGATGGCGAGTTCCTTGCCTATCACCTCCGTGCGCAGGGTGCCGCGGATACGGAGGAACTTGATGCGGCCGGAGACTCCGCGCTCCGCGGGTTCAAGGTCTAGGACGGTGCCGAAATCGATGCCTGTGCGTTCTTTCACAAGGGCGGAAAGTTCGTCGCGTGTGTAGCGCTGTTCCCATTCGTGGAAATCGGATGTCTCGAGGTCGTAATCATTCAGCACCTGGGAGAGGATTGCGGCGTCCTTGCAGTCGCAGTATGGATCTTCGACGCTCTGCAGGTACGGGTAGTCCCGGTCTTCCCAGCACGTGCTGAAAAGTTCTGTGCGGCCTCCGCAGCACTTTGAGAAACGGGCGTCGCATATGCGGCCTTCGTATTTGAGCACCTGACCCCAGGTCTGGTCTATGGCCTGGCGTACGGTGTCGCCTGCGGCGAGGGTGAGACCCTGGTAGCGCTGGCAGTGGTCGTCGGCACAGACGTCGTAGTGCTGATGGGGCACGGCCGATTCGGCCTGCTCCGGATTGTGCCTGTCCTGCATGCGTGCCATGGCCCAGCTGCGGGAAATCACTGCGTGGGCCTTCAGGAACTCAAGGGAGGCGCTTGCGCGCATTTCGGACGAGATGACGCTGACGAGGTAGTCTTCCAGGCCGATGCGGTTGATGGCGGTGACCTTGTCGCCTTCGGCTATGAATTTCAGGGAGCCGGCGAATTTCTGGTCCTGGAGGCGCTCCCAGTGGAAGTCGATGCCGATGGGCACGTTGTAGAGGATGAAAGACGGCTCCGCGAAGAGGGTGGAACGGGTCACGGAATCGAAATAAAGCTCGTCGTAGAGGGCGCCGTTGTAGTTGATGCGACCGTCCTTGACGCTCACTTTCTGGGGCCCGGCGCCATCGGATATGATTTCGAACACTATTTCCGGAGCGGAGATTATGCCCACCTCGATTTCCGGCTGGCGGCGGGTGAGGCGGGAATGGATCATGCGCTCGTCCTCGGCGCTCACGCTCACTTCGGCGAGCATCTCCTCGAGCTGTGCGGGTGTGGCTTTTTTGTAGTCCTCTTCGCAGGGGGCCACGAAGACTCCGGCCATCTCGGCTGCGCCGGGGCTGATGGTCAGGTGTTCGGAGTCCTCAGCGTAATAGTGGTGGGAGCGGAGTTCGCTGCGGAGCACCACCATTACCCTGTATTCTTCCGCCGCCTCCTTGAACCAGGCGTACAGGTTGAACCTGGGTTCGAGGCCGGGGTCCATAACGGGGCAGCAGTCGAGGAACTGGTAGAATACCTTGGCGAGGGATTTCGTGGTCTCAGCCTTGATGCAATAGACGCCGCGGGTGAAATGCGGATAGTGGTAAAGCTTGGCGTCCTTGACAGTAGACAAAGGAGCGTCCGGGGTGTCCAGGAAGGCGTCGACGGCCGTTTCCAGGGGAAGGGAGCCGCGCGGGACCGCCTGGAAATGAAGGTGGTCGGGGGCGGAGGCGCCGCTCTGGGGGCCGTTGTAGTAGGCGGTGAAGTCCTGGTAGTTCCAGGCGAAATCCAGCATGTCGGGGAGATGGTGCCAGATGGCCTGGGGGACGTGCTGCTCGCGGGCAATGACCAGGTGCCTGTTGAATATGGGGAAAGGGTTCACCTGGATGTTGTAGCGGCGGCCCTTGCGGCCTTCGAACTTTATGTGGAACTGCTCCGGGGGGCGGTTGGCTGCGCAAAGGAAGCAGGGGCGGGCGGCAAGGCTCTCTTCGTCGGTCTGGGCCGTGCTGGACGCTATCCTGCAAGGGTTGAACTGTATTTTGGCATCCAGGCCGCCCACCTTGACGTCGCGGACGTGCATGGATTTCAGGGCGCGGAAGTTGGCGGAGGCCAAAGGCCACACCGACAACTGGTCCTGTATGAATTTGGCAAGTTGGTCCATTTCAGAGGAGTGAGAACAGGCTGTTGCGTATCATCCCGAATTCGTGGACGAGGTTGGGGGTGAGGATGTCCTGGTCCATAGGGTCCACGTCTTCGGATGCCTCCCGGGCCATGGCTTCTTCTATTTCGGATACGTCCCACCAGCGGCCTTCGGCGACTTCTTCGCCGTCGGGGCGGAGGTCGAAATGGCCCACCGCGGCGAACACGTTCACGAGTTCCCGCTCGGTGTCGGACTCCCAAACATAGGTGGTCAGGGGCACGGGATTGAAGTCGTAGAAGGCGAGCTCCTCCCCCGCCTCGCGGAAAAGGGCTTCCTTGAGATATTCCCCATAGCCCACATGGCCGCCGACGGCCGTGTCCCAGTAGAGCGGGTACAGGGCCTTTTTCAAGGAACGGCGCTGGAGATAGACCTTTCCGAAGCGGTCGATGATATGGAGATGGACCACGGGATGGAGTAGCCTGGCGGCATGGCATGAGGCGCGGGAGGCGCGGGCTATGACCGTGCCTGTGGGCTGCACGACCGGGAGCATCTCCCGGGTGCCTTTGTTGCCTGCCGCCAGAGGGGCGATGCTAACCGGGTAGACCAGTTCCATCTTCGGGATAATTGAGAATTGAGAGCTCTTCTTCGGTGTAGAGCAGTTTGTCGGTAAAATCGGGCGCGAGGCGCGAGACGAGCACGAAGGCGCCGAGCAGCAGGGCCGCCGAGGCCGCGAGGCCTATGGCCC
>JAFZVQ010000045.1 GCA_017617715.1 Bacteroidales bacterium
GAGTATCCGAATTATCCCAAAATTATGGCATTTTCATTCCTAAACCAAGAATTGGCCATAGACCTCGGCACCGCCAATACCGTCATCTACCAGAACGGAAAGATAGTGCTGGACGAACCGAGCATCGTGGCAATAGACAATAATACGAGCAAGTGTATCGCCATAGGCCAGAAGGCCAAACTGATGCACGAACGCAATAACCCCGGCATCCGCACCATCCGCCCTCTGCGCGACGGTGTGATCGCAGACTTCAACGCCGCGGAAATGATGATCCGCGGATTCATCAAGCAGGTCAACAACAAACACCGTAGCCTCTTCACCCCCAACCTCAAGGTGGTGGTGGGCATCCCTTCTGGCTCCACTGAAGTGGAAATCCGCGCCGTGCGCGACTCCACCGAGCACGCCGGCGGCCGCGACGTCTACCTCATCTTCGAGCCCATGGCGGCGGCCCTTGGAATAGGCCTCGAAGTGGAAGCCCCTATCGGCAACATGGTGGTTGACATAGGCGGCGGCACCACGGAAATCGCCGTAATCTCCCTCGGCGGTCTCGTGCTCCAGGAAAGCATCCGCACCGCCGGCGACGTGTTCACCGCCGACATACAGCAGTACCTGCGCCAGCAGCACAACATCAAGGTGGGCGAAATCACGGCCGAGAAGATCAAGATAGCCGTAGGCGCCGTGATCCCCGACCTCGACGAGGAGCCCGAGCCCTTCGTGGTGCGCGGCCCCAACCTCATGACCGCCCACCCGGTCGAGGCCACCATCCCCCACCACGAGATAGCCCACTGCCTGGACAAGTCCATCGCCAAGATCGAGACATCCATACTCCACGTGCTTGAGAACACCCCTCCGGAGCTCTACTCCGACATCGTGGAGAACGGCATCTTCCTCTCCGGCGGCGGCGCCCAGCTGCGCGGCCTCGCAAAGCGCCTCACCGACAAGGTGAACATACAGTTCCACGTGTGCGACGATCCGCTCCACGCCGTCGCCCGCGGCACCTGTGAAGCCCTCAAGAACACCGACCGCTACTCTTTCCTGATGCGATAGATGGCACGGGGAGGGAAGGTCTTTGCTTTTTTCTCTACCGTGGCAGTCTTCATTTTGCTGGAGATTGCCGCGGTGTCGCTTTTGAAGCGCTCTTCCACCCTCCAGGACATCTGGATAAACCGCTTCTCGCATAACGTCATGGCAGCCACCTGGGGAGGCATCACCAGGATAGGCACCTATTTCTCCCTCCGCGAGCAGAACGATATCCTTGCCGGGCGCAACTATGAGCTCTACAAGGAGCTCCAGCGCTACAAGGAGATGGAGAAGGCCGTGCAGGCCATGGCGAAACTGGACTCCGTCAACTTCAAGTCGCGCTTCAAATTCGTGCCCGCCGAAATCACCGCCATGGGCACCAACTCCCGCCATAACTACATAATAATCGACAAGGGCAGCGAAGACGGCGTGATCCCGCAGAGCGCCATCATCACGCCCAACGGCGTGGTGGGTATGGTGTATTCGGTCGACCGCCACTACTCCTACGGCCTGACGCTGCTCAACGAGCGCGTGAGCGTGAGCGCCCGCATAGGCCGGAACGGCATGGTGGCCCCCCTGACCTGGGACGGCACAGGCACGGACCACGCCATCCTGAAGGATATTCCCATGCACCTTGAGGTGCCGGTGGGCGACACCGTGCTGACCAGCGGCATCTCCAACGTGTATCCCGCCGACATCCCGCTCGGGGTGACGCAGGGCTCCCGCCTCATCGACGGCTCCGTTAACGTGGTGGACGTGAAGTTGTTCGTGGACTTCAAGGCACTGCGCTACGTGATCGTGGCCGAGAATCCCGACCGTGAATTCATAAGGAAGATGGAGGAATGAAGAACTACCGCTTCATACTGCTTTGCGTGGTGCTGATAGTCGCCCAGGTGTTCCTGGTCAACTTTTTCTCCCTGTCGCGGTGGGTGGTGATCTCGCTGCTGCCGGCGATTATCCTGATGCTGCCGCTGAAGATGGGGCACATTTCTTCGATGCTGCTGGCCTTCCTGATCGGCTTCGTGGTGGATTTCTTCGGCAACGGCATGCTGGGGCTCACCTCGATCGCGCTCGTGCCGGTGGCCCTGTCGCGCTTTTTCGTGTACGGGATGGTGTTCGGCGATGAAATGAGCTCGCGGGCCGACGTGATATCGATTTCGCGGCTCGGCGTGCTGAGGATCACCCTCGCTTCGCTGCTGATGTGCGGGCTCTATTTCCTGGTGTACGTGTGGGTGGATTCCGCCGGCACCGTGCCCTTCTGGCCTGCGTTCCTGCGCTTCTTCCTGTCGGTGCTCGTGGGCACTCCCGTCTCCGTGCTCGTGTCGAAACTGTTGAGGCCCGAATAGCCTATGGAGTACGACAACAGGTCCACCAAGCTGCTCATAGGCCTGGCCGTGGTGTTGCTGATACTCCTCGGCAGGCTGTTCTACGTGCAGATACTCAACGAGAGCTACAAGACCGACGCCGACAACAATTCGATGTCGCGCGAAATAATCTACCCGCCCCGTGGAGTCATCTACGACCGCAACGGCAAGTTGCTGGTGGGCAACAAGATATGCTACGACATCCTGGTCACGCCCCGGGAAGTCACGGAGTTCGACACCCTGGCGCTTGCCGCAGTGCTCGACACCACCGCCGACTTCATCCGCGAGCGCATGGACTACTACCACAAGTACCGTACGAAGATAGGATGGCGCACCCAGACCTTCATCAGGATGGTCAGCGCCGAGACCTACCTGCGCTTCGCCGAGGAGCAGTTCCTCTATCCCGGATTCAAGGCCCAGGTGCGCAGCCTGCGCGAGTATCCGTTCAACGCGGGCGGCAACCTGCTTGGCTACATCTCCGAAGTGAGCCCGGAATTCCTTGAAGACCACCCGGACTACCGTGCCGGCGACTACTACGGGCGCACGGGGCTCGAAGCGGCGAGGGAGGCGGACCTGCGCGGCAGCAAAGGCTGGCACATATACCAGCGGGACTCCCGCGGCCGCCAGAAGGCTCCCTACCATGACGGCGACTTCGACGCGGAAGCCGTGCCCGGCAAGGACATCACCACCACCATCGACGCCTACCTGCAGCAGTACGGCCAGAAGCTGATGGCCGGCAAGAAGGGGAGTCTGGTGGCCATTGAGCCCTCCACGGGCGAAATACTCACCATGGTGTCCAGCCCCGGCATCGACGTGGACGTGCTGGCCGACTTCGGCCGTCACTACAACCGTTTGTCCCAGAACAAGCACAAGCCACTCTACAACAGGGCCGTTTCGGCGTCCTACCCGCCCGGCTCCGTGTTCAAGCTGGTCAACGGGCTCATTGGGCTCGAAGACAACGTGCTCAAGCCATGGATGCAGTATCCCTGCAACGGCGGATATGTCTACACGTCCAGCGGCCGCATGCTGGGATGCCACGTCCACCGCTCCCCCCTCAATCTCGAAGACGCCGTCATGATGTCCTGCAACGGCTACTTCTGCTACGTGTTCAAGAGCATACTGGAGAACCCGGAATACCAGTTCACGGAAGATGCGTTCACCCACTGGCGCGAGATGGTCATGAGCTTCGGCTTCGGCCGCAAGCTCGGGAGCGATTTCCCTTCCGAACTTAGCGGAAACGTGCCCTCTGCGGCATTCTACAACCGATATTACCGCAAAGGCCACTGGCGCTTCCAGACCGTGGTGTCTCTCTCCATCGGGCAGGGCGAGCTCCTGACCACGCCCCTGCAGATAGCCAATCTCGCCGCCATCATGGCCAACCGGGGCTATTACTACATCCCCCACGTGGTCAAGGCCGGCGGCGGAGTGGAAATAGACCCGAAGTACTACGAACGGCAATACACCATGGTCGACACCACCTACTTCCCGACAATAGTGAAGGGCATGTGGAAGGCGGTCAACGCGCTCGGGGAAGGGGGCACCGCCAATTCCGCCTACGTGCCGGGACTCAATATCTGCGGCAAGACGGGCACGGCCCAGAACCCCCACGGAAAAGACAATTCCGTGTTCATCTGCTTCGCGCCCATGGATAATCCGAAGATTGCCGTGGCGGCATACATAGAGAACGCCGGCTTCGGAGGCCAGTGGGCCTGCCCCATCGCTTCGCTGCTGGTGGAAAAGTACCTGCGCGGCGAGATTTCCGAAGCGCGCAAGGGAGATGAGTACCGTGTGATGCACACAAAACTGATACGCTGATGAGAGAGGAAGCACTGGACAGGGGTTTGAAGAAAACCGTGGACTGGAAACTGATAGTCCTGTACCTGATGATAATGCTCTTCGGGTGGATAAATATCTACGCCGCCGTGCGTTCCGGGGAGCCTTCCTCCATCTTCGACCTCGGCTGCAACAGCGGCAAGCAGGCGATCTGGATGGCGGGGGCGCTGGTGATTGCGGCCGCGCTGCTCTTCGTGCTGAACCCTTATTTCTGGGAGAGTGTCAGCAAGCCGGCCTACGGGGTGGTGCTGCTGTTGCTCGTGCTGGTGATTTTCATGTCCAACAACGTGAAGGGTTCGCATTCGTGGTTCGAGTTCGGACCGGTGAAGTTCCAGCCGGCGGAGATGTCGAAGATCACCACGGCGCTGCTGCTTTCGTCGGTGATGAGCAGGCCGTATTTCAGGTTGAGCAACTGGAAGCACATGCTGACGGCGTTACTGATAGTGCTGCTGCCCATGCTGGCGATTATAGCGGAAAGTGAGACCGGGTCGGCCCTGGTCTATGTGGGCTTCATATTCGTGCTTTACAGGGAGGGGCTTTCGGGCTGGTGGCTGGTGCTGCTGGGCCTGGCTATCCTGCTGTTCGTGCTGACCGTCAAGACGTATTGGTGGATAGCGCTTATCGTCGTGGCGGTGAGCGTGGGCCTGTTCCTGTTCGTGTACCTGCGCAGGACGCCGTCGCTCCGCTACCGCAGGCGCGTGCTGCGCAACGCCGTGCTGGGTTTCCTGGCCGGGCTGGCCATGATCCTGGCTTCGGACCTGTTCTTCAACAATGTTCTGAAGGATTATCAGCGGGAACGGGTGGAACTGCTGCTGGGCATGCGTGAAGACCCGAAAGGAGTGGGCTACAACGTGCGTCAGTCGCTGATTGCCATAGGTTCCGGCGGGCTGTTCGGGAAGGGGTACCTGCAGGGCACGCAGACCACGTATGGTTTCGTACCGGAGCAGAGTACTGACTTCATTTTCTGCACCGTGGGGGAAGAGTGGGGCTTCGTGGGCGCCGTGTTCCTGATAGCCATGTACGGGCTACTGATTTTCTGGGTGATACGGGACGCGGAGAATGCCCGGAGCGGCTTCACGCGGGTGTATGGCTTCTGCGTGGCGGCCTGTTTTTTCATGCATCTGGTGATCAATATCGGCATGACGCTGGGACTGATGCCGGTCATCGGTATCCCGTTGCCGCTCTTCAGCTATGGCGGTTCGTCGCTGTGGTCGTTCACCGTGCTGCTGTTTATTTTTATTGCCCTTGACAGGCAGGAGAAGAAATATTTCTAAAGACATATGAAACGGTTTATTTGCATTTTGGCGCTGGCCCTCATCACCCTCGGGGGCTTCGCACAGACCCAGAAGACGGCGCAGCAGAAGACGCAGGCGGCAACCAAGACGGCGCAGCAGAAGAAGGAAGAGAAGAAGAAGGAGGAGGAAAAGGAGAAGATGCGCGTGGGGGTCACAGGCGGCCTTGGATTCCATACCTATAAGGACAAGAAGATCGCCGTGCAGGCGAAGATCGGGGCAGATGCCCAGATACCGGTGCTTTTCGAGGGTCTGTATGCGCTCGCTGGCGCCCGGCTCGCCCACCGCACCTGCGGCAACTACTACACCGGCCGCATCACCAACCTGTATGTCGAAATCCCGCTGAAGATAGGCTACACCTTCGAACTCTCGGACGACCTTGGAATCTTCGCCGAGGTCGGCCCGCATCTCGCCATGACGCTTATCAAGTTAAAGCACGAATATGACCACACAGGGCACTACAACCCCTTCGACATAGGTCTCGGGCTGGATGGCGGCGTGGAACTCTTCGACAAGTTCCGTGTCTCGCTGGGCTTCGACTTCGGCTTTATCCCGCCATGCAGCCAGGACCATGCCTGCAACGGCGGCATCTGGCTCACGGCCAAATACCTGTTCTGACCGTTGGTCAGGCTTTGGCGTTCAGCTCATCCAGGGTGGATGTGACGAGGGCCCGGAGATTGTCTTTGTCCGGGCGGAAGAGGACGGCGTGCATGCCCACTGCAATGGCCCCGTCCACGTTTCTCTGGGAGTCGTCGATGAAGAGGCACTCGCCGGCGCTGTGGCCGCTCTCCGCCATGGCCCGGAGGTATATTTCCGGGTGCGGCTTGAGCAGGTGCATCTCGTGCGAGAAGAACAGCCTCTTGAAGCTCTTGTCGAGCGGCAGGCCGGCATTTTCGAAGTTGGGAATGTGCAGGAGCATCGACACGGGGTTGTTGTTGCTGAGCATGTAGACGTCGTACTTCTGCCCGATTTCCTTCACGAAGGCCACGTCGTCAGGCTTCGGAGTGCCGAAGAACCGGGACTGGCAGTACATCACGGTCTCCCGTGTGGTGCCGGGGGCGCAGTGGCTGAGGCATTCCGTGAAGAAGTCTTCCAGGCCCATCTTGCCGGATTCGATGTCCAGGAAGAAGCCGTGCTGGTGGCAGGGGTCGAGGTACTTGTCGGCATCCGTGAAGCCGGCTATTTCGCGGTAGGCTTTGACGCAGCGGCCCATGTCCAGCGGCAGCAGCACGCCGCCCATGTCAAAATAGATTGCCTTGATGCTCATGGCTGAATTTCGAAATCGCAGTACACGGGGAAGTGGTCGGAGATGAACTTGGTCCCGTATCCGTCTGAGTTGACGACTTTGTAGACCTTGGGACTGGCGTTGTCGTAGTAAATGTGGTCCATCAGGGTCCAGGACGTGGCGTCGTCGCGGAAGCCGTTGAAGGTCATGGACTTGTCCGTGTCGGGAGCGTCCATTCCGGCATGGCGCAGGTAGCTGTTGACAGCGGCCATCTTGTCGCTGGAGTTGCTGCAGTTCAGGTCGCCCGCGAAGAAGACGGGGGCATTTGTGTTTCCGAGGATCTTCTTCATTTGTGCCACGTTCACGCTGGCGCAGGGAGGGATGACGTCCACGACCGGATTGACGGCGTTGCCGTAGGATTGCGGGATGAAGTGGGTGTTGAAAAGGTAGAAGGCGGCGCCGCTGCCTTTGTGCCGTACTTTCAGCCACAGGGTGATCTTCTGGCCGGTGGTGCCGAAGCCGTTGGACGGGGTGTCCGGGGTGTCCGACAGCCAGAAGCGGCCCCATTCGAGCGTTTCGAACAGGCTGGTGCGGAGCAGGATGACGTTCCGCTGGCCTCCGTTCTTGAAGGAGGAGTCGTTGGTGGCGTCGCCGGCGGTGTAGCCGGATGCGAGCACTCCGTCTTTGGCGTAGGAGTAGAAGGTGTAGCCGGTCATGGAGGACTTGAGGTTCTTGAGCTGCTCCCTGCGGCACTCCTGGAGCATGATGATGTCCGGGTCAGTGTCCTTGAACATGTTGAGGCAGGGGGTCTTGCGCACAGTGTTCCATTCGTGGCCTTCCTTGTCGGTGGTGCCGTCGGACTTGCCGCCCTGGAGTATGTTGAAGGTCATCAGGCGGAAGGAGAATTTCTTGTCTTCAGACACGTTGACGGCGCATCCCGCAGAGTGCATGCTGTCGTGCGAGGTGGCTAATATGTTCGTGCTGCCGGGCGCGACCGCGGTCACCACTCCGTCGGCCACCGTGGCCACGGCGGGATTGGATGAGGACCAGGAGATCGCTTTGTCGGTCGCGTTTTCCGGGACCAGGGTCGCGGAGACCGTGCCGGTCTCGCCGACCTTGAGCGAGAGCTCCGTCGGGTTCACGCTGACGGATCTCACGTGGATTGTCTCGTCTTCTACAGGCTTTTCATTGCAGGCCATCAGCAGTGCGGCGAACAGGCTCAGGACCAGCGTATTATTGAAAAAAGACATAATGTTTAGTGTTTTGGGACGCTAATATACCGAAAATCTGCCAAAACACTGCTTTTTTTAGTATATTTGCACCGCCGCGCCGCGATGGCGCACTCCCGGCGCCCGCGCCCCTCATCCCCGCCTTGGTGGTGAAATGGTAGACACGAGGGACTTAGAATCGTTCTTTGAAATAATTATTTGTAAATCATGAGAGTAAAGTTTATCTTTGGCGTATGCGAAAGAGAGCTTATACAATCGAAGACGTAAAGAAAGCTGTTGCCAACAATCAATCTATTGCAGGAGTATTGAGACAGTTGGGTCTAAAGCCTTTAGGAGGGAATTACAGAACCATCAATAGCATTATTTCTGAGCATGGGATTGATACGTCACATTTTACAGGCAAAGGTTGGAATGTAGGGTTGGCCTTTAAACCAAACAAAGGCGCCTCCGAGTCAGATATCTTTGTAAGGGACTCTGCATATAAGTGTTCCTGGCGTCTTCGTGAGCATTATAAAAAGCTCACCGGAATCCACTGTTGTGAGCGGTGTAAACTTGAAATTTGGCAAGGCCATCCGATTCCGTTGGAGATTCACCATATCAATGGAGATTCAACTGATAACAGGTTGAGTAATTTGATTTTGTTATGCCCAAACTGTCATGCTTTAACAAATAATTATCGAGGAAGAGCAAAATTGAGTGCTCGGTCCGAAAGGACAGATGCAGAATGTCGTAAATTCAAGGAAGCCTTAACAGGTAAAGCTGATGGTAATCTTGAGCCAAGCCTCTGAAAAGAGGAAGGTGCAGAGACTAGACACGACACACCTAAAGGGCCTGACCCCATGGTGAAGGAATAGTCCGGACCACAAACATTAACTGGTGGCGAAAGCCATAGTGGTAAGAAAATCCCTTGGCCCGAAACGGCCGTGCGGGTTCGATTCCCGCCCGAGGCACGAGCGTAACCGCTTGATAATCAAGCGGTTGCGCTATTTTTAAACGGGAAGGGAGCTGCTCTGGGCGGCACCAGCGATTGTCATTCTTTCCAGTTGAAAAGCAAGAGAAGATGAGATTATTTTTGAGGGGCGTGATATAAGTTGTTGATATTCAGTTATTATCTAATAGGCATTCATTGATAATAGTACATTGAAGCCCGGGCCGCCAATAGGCGGTCTAGGCTTCAAGTATTAATATCCTTCAGTAAACAGCCTTTCCAAAGCGGACGCGCAAAGCCGCCGCAAGTTCTAACGATAA
>JAFZVQ010000046.1 GCA_017617715.1 Bacteroidales bacterium
CGACGCGTATGCGGCAGCGGAAGTGACCGGGGACGACCGTTTTACGGATGTGGGAACATTCCAGTCAACAAATCCAACCATTCATGGAGACTTGGCATTCTGGGCGTCAAAAGGTCAGATGAGGCTACCCCATTCATCGGAGCTGAAAGATCTTCGAGCCGGGACAGAAGAGACAAACGCAAACCTGCAGGCCGGGTATTACATATCGGAGCGGAACGGCAATACCCAAAAAATATACGGTGTGCTCATTACATCGAGCCCGTCGTGGGAGACCAGCACACGTGAGGGTACTGCGATAGAACTCACAGACGCTGACATGGAGGCCGGCCTTTTCCTTCCCAAAGCAGGGCGCAGGCCAAATAACTCAGCCACGTCGATAAAGCACTTCAATGGTCAGGGTGCATATTGGTCAAGTACATTTGGGTCAAATGCGGAAGGCTTCACGGATTGTGTAACCGTTTTGGGTTTCAACGCTTCAAATGGTATCGTGTATGGTTATACTGAAAAATGGAAGGAGTCATTTGGTATCGGAGACACGCAGTGCGGTAATATGATTCGCCCGGTTCTATATAATCCTTCTGATGAAGTCAAATCCCCTAAAGCGGTTCCAACGGCAAACTCTCTCCGCCCATGGCGGGAAGGCGAAATGGACATTCATTTGATCAATTCAGCCAGGGGAGAGTGCAATTTCGTGATAATGCCTGACGGTACATCCATAATTGTCGATGCTGGTGAGATAGGAGAGAACGACGAATTGGTCCCCAGAAAACCATCCAATGATTCGTCAGACCCTCTCTTCGCAAGAGTATACAAAGTGCACACTACATATATGAAGTATTTCCTTCAGAATACAAGGCATAATTATATTGATTATGCCTTGGCGACCCACTACCACACTGACCATATAGGAGCACCCAAGACGAATTATAAAATGTCCTCAGACGATTCATATATCGTATGTGGTTTATCGGCGATATATGAAGATATTCCTATAAAGACTCTTGTTGATAGAAAGGGCCCTGGGGTAGGCTTTAATGATTTCGCCCATTATAGCGAAGATGACATTCACGAGGATACATACAATAACTACACTACTTTCGCCCAAAAGATGGTAACACGTGACGGAATGGAATGGCAGGCAATCAGCGGTGCAAACCGAAACAATCAGTTTGCACCCAAATACGGAACTACGGAGGCTTCGTTCAAGGTTATCGGGTATGATTACAAATATTGGAACGGTAGTTCTTTTACAACAGGTAACACCGATAATCGCGAAAACGGCAGTTCTATTACCATGTTGCTTTCCTACGGTGATTTCAACTGCTATTTCGGAGCTGATTGCGGAGCACAGTGCGGTTATAATATCATGACAAATATTTGCAGCAGCGTTGGAAAAGTCGAGGTCTTGAAAGCCCCCCATCATATGGCTGAAAGTGCATTCTCAAATACTCAAGCCGTAATTTTGCAGCCCAAAGTAACAGTTGCCAGTAGTTTTGGCATTAATACTCCAAACGATGCTTGTGTGGCTGCCGCTGATGCATATGGTGATGTGTTTGCAACAAACAATGGCACAGGTGTATCTTTGAAGGATTCAGGCGGTCATTTTTGTGTGAGGGTGCAGGGTGACGGAACATTTATGGTTTTCAAACTTAAAGATACTGATTACTCATACGAGGTCCTTGCTTCATATGGACCGTATTCCTGTCACTGACGGAAGTGATAATTGTTTGAATGATAATATAATAGGCCGGGACTGACGCCCCGGCCTTTTTGCTGCAGGGATTTAATCTCATTTTTGGCGTGTGACGTGATTGTAGGGATCTTCAGAATCACGTCGCTATAGGTTTTTGGGAATTTTTGCCTGTGATTGCCCTGCCAAGTGATCGAATGGGGTGCCAGAGTCACTTCGCGTGGAGGGCGGGAGGGAATAGATTCTTCGCTTCGCTCAGAATGACAGGGTAAGTAAATACAGGATGACATTATGCCTCCTTGGGCATCAGCTCCGGCCTTTTTTGAAGACGGAGCGGATCCAGGGGGTCTGGTAGGTGTAGGGGATGCGGGTGAGGGTCCAGCCGGGGCGGGTGAGGATGAGGTCGGCACGTTTGCCCCTGGTGATGGAGCCGGTCACGTCGCTGACGCCCATGGCGTAGGCGGCGTTGAGGGTGAGGGCGTTGAGGGCCTGGATGGGGGTGAGGCGCATCTTGATGCAGGCGAGGGCCATGACGAATCGCATGTCGCCCATAGGGGAGGAGCCGGGATTGTAGTCCGAAGCGAGGGCGATGCCGAGGCCGGAGGCGATGAATTCTTTCGCCCGGCCGAATGGAATGCCGAGGAAGAATGATGAGCCCGGGAGCATTGTGGGCATGGTGCCGCTGCCCGTGAGCGCCTCGATTTCCGCATCGGTGGTCTGCTCCAGGTGGTCGACCGAGAGGGCGCCGTGGGCCACGCCCACCTGCACTCCGCCGCTGACTCCCAGCTCGTTGGCGTGGATCTTGGGCCTAAGACCGTAGCGGGCGCCGGCTTCGAGGATGCGGGCGGTGTCGTCAGGGGTGAAAAAACCGGTATCGCAGAACACGTCTACGAAGTCGGCGTATTCCGCTGCCCGGGGCATCAGGTCGATCATTTCCTGCACGTAGGCCTCTTTGGTGTAGCCCCTGCCGATCGCGTGGGCTCCAAGGAAGGTGGCGCGCACAAGGGCGGGGACGTTTTCGCGTATGCGCTGGATGACGCGCAGCATCTTCATTTCGCCTTCCGGGCATAGGCCGTAGCCGCTTTTTATTTCTATGGCGGTCGTGCCGGCGGCCATCATTTCTTCTACGCGCTCTATCGACTGGCGGAAGAGTTCGTCTTCGGAGGTGGCGTTGAGCAGGTCAGCGGAATTGAGTATCCCGCCGCCGCGGGCTGCTATCTCTTCGTAGCTGAGGCCGTTGATTTTGTCGAGGAATTCGCCTTCGCGGCTGCCGGAATAGACTATATGGGTGTGGCTGTCGCAGAAGCCCGGCATCACCAATCCTCCTTCGGCGTCGATTACCTCTTCCGTCCCGGAACCAATTGCTTCGGACGTATGCATACTGCCGAAATCCGCGATGGTGCCGTCGGGGGCGATGCGGAGCCAGGCGTTGCGAAGGGTGCCGGTCTCCGACATTTCGGCCCCCTGCTTGCGCAGGACGCCTTCCGGGACTATGCCCACCAGCTCGCCTATGTTCAGAATAAGGGCCATAGATACTGCTCGTGACGGAGGAATTCGACGGATTTTTCGATGAGAGGATGCATGTAGCAGTCGTTGTCGATGAACGGCACCACCTTGCGGAAGTCTTCGAACACCCTTTCAATGGCCGGGGAGGACTTGGCCGGGCGGCGGAATTCAAGCGCCTGCGCCGCGTTGAAGAGTTCAATGCCAAGCACGGTCTCGGTGTTGTCCACCACGCGCACCAGCTTGGTGGCGGAGTTGGAGCCCATGCTCACGTGGTCCTCCTGGCCCTGGGAAGAAGGGATGGAGTCGCAGGACGCAGGCCAGCAGAGGCCCTTGTTCTGGCTGACTATCGAAGCCGCGGTGTACTGCGGAATCATGAATCCGTTATTGAGGCCCGGATTCGCTACGAGATACTTCGGCAGGCCGCGCAGGCCGTGGATGAGCTGGTAGGTGCGCCGTTCGGAAATGCTGGCAAGCTCCGACATCGCTATGGCGAGGGCGTCCATCGGGATGGCTATAGGCTCGCCGTGGAAATTGCCTGCGGAGATAACCATATCTTCGTCCGGGAAGATGTTGGGATTGTCGGTGGCGGAGTTTATCTCGGCTTCAATCACCGATTTGACGTAGAGGATGTTGTCCTTCACGGCGCCGTGGACCTGGGGTATGCAGCGGAAGCTGTAGGGATCCTGGACGTGTTCCTTCGGGCGCCTCGAGAGTTCGCTGCCTTCAAGCAGCTCGATGAAGCGTTTACCAGTGAGGATCTGGCCCATATGGGGGCGCAGCTGATGGGTAAGGGGCAGGAAAGGCTCGATGCGGCCGTCGTAGGCGTCGAGGGACATGGCGCCGATGAGATCGGCCCAGCGTGCGAGGCGCATGCTCTTGAGTATGGACCAGACTGCGTGGGCGCTCATGAACTGCGTGCCGTTGAGCAGCGCCAGGCCTTCCTTCGACTGGAGAGTGATTGGCTCCCAGCCCTTTTCCTTCCACACTTCTGCGGTCTGGCGGATACGGCCTCTGTAGAGCACCTCGCCAAGTCCGAGCAGCGGAAGACTGAGGTGGGCGAGGGGGGCGAGGTCGCCGGAAGCGCCGAGCGAGCCCTGCTGGTAGACCACGGGGAGTATATCCTCATTGAACATGTCGATAAGGCGCTGGACCGTGATCAGCTGGGCGCCGGAGTGGCCGTAGGAGAGACTTTGTGCCTTGAGGAAGAGCATGAGCTTGACTATCTGCGGGCGCACCGTCTCGCCGGCTCCGCAAGCGTGGGACACCACGAGGTTGTATTGAAGCTGGGACAGCTGGTCTTTGGGAATAGTCACGTTGTAGAGCGAACCGAAACCGGTGGTGATGCCGTACACCGGGCGGCCTATGTCTTCCATCTTGCTGTCCAGGTATTTGCGGCATTTGATTATGGCGTCGGTCGCTTCCTGTGAGAGGACAAGCTTTTCTTCGTTCTCGATTATGGATTTGAGCCGCTCGAGGGTGAGCCGCTCCTTGGAGATGTAGTGAATCATTGTTCGTTCAGCGTTTTTCTGATTAAGGTGGTGTCGGCGTCGTTGGGAAGGGTGACGCGGAGCCCCGGGGTGCGGGCCATCTGCCGTTCGATGGCGAAGCGGGCGCCTTTGTTGCGGGCCCAGCTGCGGCGGGCGATGCCGTTGTTGACGTCCCAGAACAGCATTTCGCGTATGTGGCGGGCTGAATCTTCCGAGCCGTCGATGACCATGCCGAAGCCGCCGTTGATCACTTCGCCCCAGCCCACTCCGCCGCCGTTGTGGATTGAAACCCAGGTGGCGCCGCGGAATGAGTCGCCGATTACGTTCTGGACAGCCATGTCGGCCGTGAACTGAGAGCCGTCATAAATGTTTGAGGTCTCGCGGAAGGGGGAGTCGGTGCCGGAGACGTCGTGGTGGTCGCGGCCGAGCACTATCGGGGCCTTTATTTCGCCGCTGCGTATGGCGTCGTTGAATGCCAGGGCGATGCGGGTGCGGCCTTCGCAGTCGGCGTAGAGGATGCGGGACTGAGAGCCGACCACCAGGTGGTTGCGGCCGGCTTCCTCTATCCAGCGTATGTTGTCGCGCAACTGGCCGGAGATTTCATCGGGCGCGCTTGCAGCTATTTCGGAAAGCACTTTGACGGCAATGGCGTCGGTCTTCGCAAGGTCTTCCGGGTCTTCGCTCATGCACACCCACCTGAACGGACCGAAGCCGTAGTCGAAGTAGAGCGGGCCCATGATGTCCTGGACGTATGAGGGATAACGGAAACGGCCGTCGGGCAGCAGCACGTCGGCGCCGGCGCGCGAGCTTTCCAGAAGGAAGGCATTGCCGTAGTCGAAGAAGTACATGCCGCGTGCTGCGAGGCGGTTGATTGCCGCAACCTGGCGCCGCAGGGAGGCCTGCACGGCTTCCTTGAATCGTGCCGGCTCCTCGGCCATCATGCGCTTCGATTCTTCCAGGCTGTAGCCGGCGGGGTAGTAGCCGCCCGCCCAGGGGTTATGGAGGGAGGTCTGGTCGGAGCCGAGGTCCACCCTGATGCCTTCGTCGGCGAGGCGCTCCCAGAGGTCGACCACGTTGCCCACGAAGGCAAGGGATACCACCTCTTTGTCCGCTACCGCTTTACGTATGCGGGGGATAAGTTCGTCCAGGCTGTCGTGGAGTTCGTCCACCCAGCCCTGGTCGAAGCGCTTCCTGGCGGCAAGCGGATTGATTTCGGCCGTCACGCTCACCACGCCGGCTATGTTGCCTGCCTTCGGCTGCGCCCCCGACATGCCCCCGAGACCGGCGGTCACGAAGAGCAGGCCTCTGTTGTCATCCTGAGCGCCCTTTTTGTCATCCTGAGCGCCATTTTTGTCATCCTGAGCGCCCTTTTTGTCATCCTGAGCGCCAGCGAAGGATCTAACCTTCCGTGCCGCATTCATCACGGTGATCGTGGTGCCGTGGACTATGCCCTGGGGGCCGATGTACATGTAGGAACCGGCGGTCATCTGGCCGTACTGCGATACGCCGAGGGCGTTGAACTTTTCCCAATGGTCAGGCTTGGAGTAGTTGGGAATCACCATGCCGTTGGTCACTATGACGCGCGGGGCGTCCTTGTGGGACGGGAAAAGGCCCAGCGGGTGGCCGGAGTACATGACCAGCGTCTGCTCGTCAGTCATCGTGGCCAGGTACTGCATCGTGAGGCGGTACTGCGCCCAGTTCTGGAAGATGGCTCCGTTGCCGCCGTAGATGATCAGCTCATGCGGGTGCTGCGCCACGCGCGGGTCCAGGTTGTTCTGAATCATAGCCATTATTGCCGCGGCCTGGCGGGATTTGGCGGGATATTCGTCAATCGGACGCGCATACATGGGGTAGGACGGCCTGTAGCGGTACATGTATATGCGCCCGTATTGCTTCAGCTCCTCTGCAAACTCCGGCGCCAGCGCTTCATGGAGCTCCTTCGGGAAATAGCGTAGCGCGTTTTTCAGCGCAAGCTCCTTTTCTTCTGGGCTCAGTATGTCCTTGCGCTTCGGGGCGTGGTTGATTTCCGGGTCGTAGGCTTTTGTCTCCGGCAGGCCGGACGGAATGCCGGCCAGTATTTCTTCAGCAAATTTTGAGCGTGAGTTGTATGTCATTGATTATTAGCTTGTTGTGGCAATCCGATTGCACTGTTTGGGGCAATCGGGTTTGCGTAAGGTGTTGACTGTATGGCAGTTGCGAATCACGGCATGAGGGCGAGTACCTGGTCGCAGAGGGCGGCGGCCTCCGATTCCGCCTCAGCAGCGCGCTGAAGGAGCGGAGCGGCGGCGGACTTGTCGGAAAGGCTGGCGGCGTTGATGCGGACGTTGAGGTGCGCGCCGCGGACGGCGGCATGGGCGGCCAGCGCTGCGACCCCGGCATCCGAAGCGGAGGCGGGATTGCCCTTGCGCGCCATCTCAAGGGCCAGCGGCAGGGCCTTCAGCGAGGCTTCCATTGTGCGAAGGGGCACGGAGGCGGCATACAGCGTCGCCTGCTCGATAGCAGCGGCGCGGGCCGCTTTTTCCTCTTCGGTGCCCTTCGGAAGCGAGAAGGCGTCCATGATGCGGTTGAATGCGGCCGTGTCTTCATCCACGAGCGCCAGAAGCTCATTTATGAGCGCCTGGCCCTTTTCCGCTACATCGGAGAATTCTTTCCAACGCTCGTCCCAGCCCCTTTTGTGGGCGGACAGGTTGGCAACCATGGTGGCGAGCGCGGCGCCAAGACAGCCCATCACAGCGGATACGGACCCGCCGCCGGGGGCAGCCGATTCGGAGGCTGTCTCCAGGGTGAAGTCCTTTATGCTCATCCTGACCAGACGCTCCTTTGCGGCTTTCTCCGCCTCGTCTTCCATAAGGTATTCAATGACCTTCTCCCTGGGATTGAAGGGCTTCAGGTCATCCAGGGACATGGATTTGACGGCGATCTTGATAATTTCTTCCTCCGGTATGCCAAGCGAACGCTGCTGCTTCTCAAGATAGAAGCGCCCGGCCTCCAGCAGCACTCTCTTCGGCACCAGGCCCACTATCTCGGCACCGGTGACACGTAGGCCCCTGGCAGCTGCTGCACGGGAGACCTCCTCGAAGGCGACGTGGAGGGGAGTGGCGTCGATGTCGGTTATGTTCATGGACACCTGTGCGATGCCGTATTCGTCTATGTACCAGCCAATTGCCTTGCAGCCCTTGAGCGTGCCGGGGATCCATATCTGGTTGCCGTCGGCGTCTTTCAGAAGCTTGCCGGTCAGGGAGCCGCCCTCGCGGGCCTTGCGGCCTTTCTCGCGCACGTCGAAGGCCACGGCCATGGCCCTGCGGGTGGAGGTGGTGTTGAGGTTGAAATTCACGGCCACGAGGAATCCGCGCGCGCCTACGTTGGTCGCGCCTGTGCGGGCGGCCGTGTCGTCGAAGGCTCCTCCGAAGTCGGGCTTGCGCTCGGGATCGGCCATCTTTTCGGGCAGGGCTTCATACTCACCGGCGCGGCAGACGGCAAGGTTGCGGCGCTCCGGCTTGAATGCCGCCGCTTCATAGCAGTAGCAGGGGATGCCTAGCTCTTTGTAGAGCCGCTCCGCAAGGGCGCGGGCCAGCACGGCGCACTCTTCGAGGGTTATGCCCGACACGGGTATAAGCGGCAGCACGTCGGTGGCCCCGCTGCGGGGGTGTGCTCCGTGGTGCTTGCGCATGTCTATCAAGTCTTTGGCTGCGGCAGCGCCTTTGAAAGCGGCTTCCACTACCGGCTCCGGCTCGCCCACGAAGGTCACTACGGTGCGGTTGGTCGCCTCGCCCGGGTCTACGTTGAGCACTTTCACTCCTTCGACGGACGCAATCGCAGCCACGATTCCGTCGATTACCGCCTGGTTCCGTCCCTCGCTGAAGTTGGGGACGCACTCGATGATTCTTTCCATAGAAGGGTTATTAGTTTTATGCCCAAATATAGCGAGTTTTTTGCTCTTCAGAAAACAAAAATGTGTATATTTACACAGCCAATTGACCACATTATGAATAACGTACTTCGTTACCTGGGCACTTTTAAATTCTGGAAAGAACTCTTCATCATGACGCTCGGTATGGCAATTGCCGCCGCAGCCGTCTATTACTTCATGATTCCCAGCAAGTTGGTGCTCGGTTCCATATCTGGTTTGTCTATAGTCATCTCCAATCTTTTCGGCCTTGCGGGCATCAACCTGAAGGTCTCGGTCGTGGTGACGGCTATCAATGCAATCCTGCTTATCCTAGCCTGGTTCCTGATCGGGAAGGAGTTCGGTGCCAAGACCGTCTATACCGCATTGATACTCGGCCCGCTGCTCGAATTCTGGGAAAAGGTCATGCCTTACGACAAGCTTATCGAGCCCGGAATGAATTCCGTCATGGGTGAGCCGCTCCTGGACCTGATCTGTTTCGTGCTCGTGGTCAGCATATCCCAGACAATACTCTTCCATATCAACGCTTCCACCGGAGGGCTTGACATCCTTGCCAAGATAGTGAACAAGTACCTGCATTTCGACATCGGCGTGTCGGTCACGGTGGCCGGTGCCATCATCTGCTGTACCGCATTTACTATCAATCCCTTCCGTATGGTGGTGATAGGCCTGGTCGGCACCTGGATGAACGGTCTTGCCATAGATTATTTCACTGCCAGCATCAACAAGCGCAAGAGGGTGTGCATCATTTCAAAAGACTACGAGCGCCTGAGGGACTATATAATCAACACCCTTCACAGGGGTTGCAGCTTATATGAAGTCAAGGGCGGCTACAGCGGGGAAGTGAACGTGGAAATTCAGGCCCTTCTCACTCAGGATGAGTTCGCCAACCTGATGAACCTCATCCGCACCGAGAAGATAGAAGCTTTCATAACAGCAGGCAACGTGAGCGAAATCTACGGCCTCTGGAACGACCAGAAGAGCCGCAAAGGTCGTTCCCGTATGTAGCGCATTTGTTTTTTGCGCTTAAATTCACTACTTTTGAGACTCAGATAAAAAGGCAGATACAATGAAACGTTTATCCATCATCCTTTGCGTCCTGCTGGCAGCAGCAGCTTTTTCCTGCAAGAAGCCCGTCGATCCCAACTGGCCTTCCATCACCTGGGCCGCCAATCCCAATTTCGGACAGGTGGAGCTGGCTCCCGGACTGGATGGTGCCATTGCAATCACCGCCCCCGGCAAGCTGGACCTCTTCACGGTTGAGCTTGACCTCGGGGAGTATGCCAACGTGGCCAATCCTTATATCAGCATAGCCAGCAACAAAGGCAGTTCGTCCGACAGTCCCAAGTTCGACGTTATCGACGATCCTGTGGCGGCAAGTTTTCTCAACGGACTCGGCATGCCTGCGGGAGCATCTCTGCGGGGCAAGACCCTTGCCAACCTGGATCTGGTGGCTTTGCTCGAGACGCTGCTCAAAGGGCAGCCTGTCAAGAACAACACCACTTTCACAATCATTATCAATATTGTGGACCAGGCAAAAATGGGTGCCACGGCAAAAGCCAAGATCCATTTCACATCGGCTCCCTCCTTCTTCTGGGACAACAATGCCAAGTTCGACGTGGTGGATCTCAACAATACCCAGATAGCCTGCAAGATACGTGTCAACGCCCCCGGCAAGATCAAGGAACTCACTGTCAAGCTTGAAGACGGTGCTGATCCCAAACTGATGAGCTACATCAAGAACCGTACTGCCTCGGGCGGCTCCCTGATTGATCTGGTCACCGATGAAAAGGCCGGTGCCGCGTTCAAGGATTATTTCCCTTCCGGAGCGACCGTGAGAGGAAAGATAGACGTGGCGCTGGACTTCTCCTTCATGTATGCCCAGCGTTTCGACATGGGCCCTTCCACGAACATCTTCACCCTCAAGGTGGTCGATGTCAATGGCAAGGACGCCACGACGCAGGTGAAATTCAAGCTATAGTTTCCCGAACCAGACCAGAGACTTGGCGCAGAGGTCGGAGATGGCGTTCCAGTCTCCGGAGGCTATGACGTCTTTGGGGAAGAGTTTAGAGCCCATGCCGACGGCTGTGACTCCGCTCTTTGCCCAGGCCGATAGGTTTTCCTGGGTGGGTTCTACAGCTCCTGTGCACATGATCATTGCCCAGGGGAGAGGGGCGAGGACGTTCTTGACGAACGCCGGGCCTCCGACAGTGCCGGCGGGGAAGACCTTCACCAGGTCGCAGCCGAGTTCCATGGCGCGTACTATTTCGCTGACGGTGCCGCATCCGGGGGAGTAGGGCACGCCCCTGCGGTTGCATAGGGGGGCTACTTCTTCCACAAGGCAGGGGGAGACTATGAAGTCGGCTCCCGTCTGGAGGTAGAGCGCAGCGGTCGGGGCGTCGAGTATGGTGCCGGCGCCGAGGACCATTTCGGGGCATTCTGCGCGCACGAAGGCCATGATGGCTTCGAATACTTTGTGGGCGCCGTCGCCGCGGTTGGTGAATTCGAAGGCGCGGATGCCGCCGTCGTAGCAGGCCTTTATAACCTTCTTTGTGAGTTCGACGTCTTTGTTGTAAAACACGGGCACTATTCCGGTGCCGCGAATGATACCGATGGTATCTATCTTATTGAATTTTGCCATAGATTATAGATTCTTCGCTTCGCTCAGAATGACAGGACTAGCGGCTGACGCGGCCGGAACCGCCGCCCTTTATCAGAGCTTCGACTTCGGAGACGGTGACGCGGTTGTAGTCGCCGATTATGGTGTGCTTGAGGGCGGAGGCGGCAGCGGCGAATTCAATTGCCTGCTGGTCGGTGGGGTAGGTGAGAAGACCGTAGAGCAGGCCGCCCATGAAGGAGTCGCCGCCGCCCACGCGGTCGACTATGTGGGTGATGTCGTAGCGTCTTGACTGCCAGAGGGTCTGGCCGTCGTAGAGCACGCCGCCCCAGGTGTTGTGGTTGGCGTTGATGGAGCCGCGCAGGGTGATGGCCACTTTCTTGCAGCGGGGGAACTTTTCCATGAGCTGGCGGCACACGCTGATGAAGGCGGTCTGGTCGATTTCGCCGCCGGTCTTCTCTGCGTCGAAGCCTTCGGGCTTGATGCCGAATTCCTTTTCGGCGTCTTCTTCGTTGCCGAGAATAAGGTCGCAGCCTGCCACGAGGCCGGGCATCACTTCGGATGCGCTCTTGCCGTATTTCCAGAGCTTCTTTCGGTAGTTGAGGTCGCAGCTCACTTTCACGCCCATCTCGTTAGCCACCTTTATGGCCTCAAGGCATGCGTCTGCGGCGCCCTGGGAGAGAGCGGGGGTGATGCCTGTCCAGTGGAACCAGTCGGCGCCTTCAAGCGCCTTGTGCCAGTCCACCATGCCGGGCCTGATCTCGGATATGGCAGAGTTGGCCCGGTCGTACACCACCTTGCTGCCGCGGGCCACGGCGCCGGTCTCGAGATAATAGATGCCGATGCGGTCTCCGCCATAAATAATGTCATCCACGCCGACGCCGAGGCCGCGAAGCTCGGCGACGCACATGTCGGCTATGTCGTTGTGGGGAAGCCTGGTCACGAAGCGGGCGTCCACGCCGTAATTGGCGAGGGACACTGCCACGTTGGCTTCACCGCCTCCGAAAGTGGCGTCGAACTGGCGGGCTTGGGAGAACCGGAGATATCCCGGGGTGGAGAGGCGAAGCATCACTTCGCCGAAAGTCACTACTTTAGCCATATGAAAGCAACTGTGTTATTCTGTTACAAGTCACGCAAAGATACTAATTTTTTCGTATCTCCGTGCACGGTAACGGAAAATAATTCAAGGATTATTATTATATTTGCTGAACATAATAATCAGCCCAGTTTTATGGATAATATTTTCTCTCTTGAAGGCAAGAATGCCTGGATTACCGGAGCCTCCTACGGCATCGGTTTCAACATTGCAAAGGCTTTCGTGGCCGCAGGTGCAAAGAACATCATCTTCAACGACATCAACGAGGCTGCCCTTCAGCGTGGTCTTGACAACTACAAGGAGGCCGGCATCACCAATGTGCACGGATACGTATGCGACGTGACTGACGAAGTGGCCGTGAAGGCGCTGGTGGATACGATCCACAGGGAAGTCGGCCAGATCGACATTCTGGTCAACAATGCCGGCATCATCAAACGCATCCCCATGCACGAAATGGAGCGCAGGGAATTCCAGCAGGTGATC
>JAFZVQ010000047.1 GCA_017617715.1 Bacteroidales bacterium
ACAGCTGCTCGAGGATGCGTGAGTAGACGGTCACGGCGCGGTCGGGGCGCTGGCTGGCGCGTCCTTCAGGAGTGTAGGCGTCGTCGTGGCGGAGGCGCTTGGCGGCAGTGTAGTGGTTCACCATGGAGTCCATGGCGCCGGCGTTGACCGCAAAATAGAGGCGCGGGCTGCCGAACTTGCGGAAGTCCCGGAGGTCGTCGCGCCAGTTGGGCTGAGGCACCACAGCCACCCTGTAGCCGGCTTTCTGCAGCCAGCGGGATATGCAGGCGGTACCGAAACTCGGATGGTCCACAAAGGCGTCACCGGTGAAAAAGATGACGTCGATGTAGTCCCATCCGAGAGCTTCTACCTCCTTGACGGAGGTGGGGAACATATAGTCCTGCTGCGGAATCACATCCGTTCAGGAAGTTCGATGCCGAGGATGCCCATGGCCTTGCGCAGCGTGGATGCGAGCGTGCCGATGAGGGCGAGACGCATCGAGAGCAGCACCGGATCGGGCTCTTTGAGCACGGGAGTTTCGTGGTAGTACTGGTTGAACTCCTTAGCCAGGTCGTAGGCGAAGTTGGCTATGAGGGCCGGGGAGTACGCCGCAGCGGCTTCAGCGACTTTCTGGGGGTAGGCCGCGATGATCTTGACGAGACGTATCTCCTTGGGGCTGAGCACGGCGGCATCGGTGACTCCGGCCTTGATGCCGGCTTCTTCCGCCTTGCGAAGTATGCTGCAGATGCGGGCGTGGGTGTACTGGATGAAGGGGCCGGTGTTGCCGTTGAAATCGATGGACTCCTTGGGGTTGAAGAGCATCTTCTTCTTGGGATCCACCTTCAGGATGAAGTACTTGAGCGCTCCGAGCCCTATCATCCGGAAGAGGCGTTCCTTTTCTTCATCGGCTATACCTTCGAGCTTGCCGGATTCCTCGCTGGTGGCTTTCGCTTCCTGGTACATCTTCTCGATGAGGTCGTCGGCATCCACCACGGTGCCTTCGCGGCTCTTCATCTTGCCCTCCGGGAGCTCCACCATGCCGTAGCTGAGGTGGAAAATCTGGTCTGCCCAGTCGAAGCCGAGCTTTTTAAGCACGAGCTTGAGCACCTGGAAGTGGTAATTCTGCTCGTCGCCGACCACGTAGACGTGGGAGTCGAGGTCGTATTCGGCGAAGCGGCGCTCGGCGGTGCCGAGGTCCTGGGTCATATAGACGGAAGTGCCATCGGAGCGCAGCAGGAGCTTGCGGTCGAGGCCTTCGGAGGTGAGGTCGCACCACACGGAGCCGTCTGGATCACGCACCAGCACGCCCATGTCGAGGCCCTTCTGCACCAGCTCCTTGCCGAGCAGGTAGGTGTCATGCTCATAATAGGTGCGGTCGAAGGTGATGCCGAGGGCCTTGTAGGTCTGCTCGAATCCGTCGAACACCCAGCCGTTCATCATTTCCCAGAGTTTGCGCACCTGGGGGTCGCCTTCCTCCCACTGTACCAGCATCTTATGCACGTCGTCGATGACTTCCGGATGCTCTTTTTCGAGCTTGGCGTATGCCACGTAGCAGTCGCCGACCAGGTGGTCGCCCTTGATGCCGGTGCTTTCGGGGGTGGCTCCGTTGAAGAGCTTCTCCCACGCATACATCGACTTGCAGATGTGGACGCCGCGGTCGTTGACCAGGGTGGCCTTGATCACTTCGTCGCCTGCCGCCTTCAGAAGGTCGGACACGCTGGCGCCGAGCAGGTTGTTGCGGATGTGGCCGAGATGGAGGGGCTTGTTGGTGTTGGGGGAAGAGAATTCCACCATCACGCGCCGTCCCGTGGAGGGAAGCGTGCCGAAAGTGGGGTTGCCGATCACGTCCTCAAGCACCTCGCGCCACCAGACGTTGCTCAGGCTGATGTTGAGGAAGCCCTGGACGGCATTGAATCCGCTGATTTCCGGGCAGTTGGCCGTGAGCCACTCCCCTATCGCCTGCGCGGTCGCGGCAGGAGCCTGGCGGGAGGTGCGCAGGAGCGGGAACACCACGAGCGTGTAGTCGCCTTCGAAATCCTTGCGGGTCACGCCGACCTGCATGAGTTCAGCGGGGACGTCGGCTCCATAGAGAGCCTTCACGGCTTCTACGGCCTTCCCCGCAATGAATTGTTCAGTTGTCATCAGCCGAGGTAGGATTTGAGAAGTTTGCTGGCGGACGGTTTCTTGAGCTTGCGGATGGCCTTTTCCTTTATCTGGCGCACGCGCTCGCGGGTGAGGTCGAGCCTTTCGCCGATTTCCTCGAGGGTCATTTCCTGGCAGCCGATACCGAAGAAGCTCTTGATTATTTCCCTCTCGCGGGGGGTCAGGATCTGGAGGGCACGCTCGATTTCAGTGCTCAGGGACTCGTTGGTGAGGCCCTTGTCGGCGCTCGGGGAGTCGTCGTTGGGGAGCACGTCAAGAAGGGAGTTGTCTTCGCCTTCCACGAAGGGGTCGTCCACGCTGACATGGCGGCCGGAGACGCGGAGGGTGTCGGCAATCTTGTCCTTGGGCACGTCTATCATTTCGGAAAGTTCCTCGGCCGAAGGCTGGCGCTCATTTTCCTGCTCGAACTTGCCGAGGGCCTTGTTGATCTTGTTCAGGGAGCCCACCTGGTTGAGCGGGAGACGCACTATGCGGCTCTGCTCCGCAAGCGCCTGCAGAATGCTCTGGCGAATCCACCACACTGCATAGGAGATGAATTTGAAACCCCTGGTCTCGTCGAACTTTTCGGCGGCCTTGATAAGGCCCAGGTTGCCTTCGTTGATGAGGTCGGGAAGGCTGAGGCCCTGATTCTGGTACTGTTTTGCCACGGACACCACGAAACGCAGGTTGGCGCGGGTGAGTTTCTCGAGCGCCGCCTGGTCGCCCTTGCGGATACGCTGGGCGAGCTCGACCTCCTCTTCGGGGCTCACGAGCTCCTCGCGGCCGATTTCCTGGAGGTATTTGTCGAGGGATGCGCTTTCGCGGTTGGTAATGGACTTTGTGATCTTAAGTTGTCTCATACAAAAACTTTTGTACCTTATATACGGACAAATCCTCCGCAAGTTTCATCTTGCGACGGAATATTTTCAAACAACTGAGCCCCGGGAACATAATCGCCTCGTTTGTTCCAGAATCTCGGTTTTTTCTTGAATCCGGAACAATAACGTCTTCTTTGTTCCCCATGCAACCAATTTCATGGTTCCGGATTATAGTATCCCCTGGCTCCACCTTCGCGGTCTTCGACCGCTCGTCCCTGATTCGGGCTACGGCAGCTTTCGGCAAAGACGAGTTACTCGTCCTTGCCGAAAGCGAAGTAGCCCTGGCGGCCGGTGGCGGTGACGCCTTCGATGACGATGCTGCGGCGGGCCTTCTTGGCTATCTCGATGACATCCTGGGGCTTGGTGACCTTCTGGTCGTTGACGAACTGGATCACGAAGCCGTCTTCGCCGCCTGCCTGGGCGAGCTTGCCGCTACCGGCGGAAAGGATCTCGACGCCTTTGGCGGTGAGCCCTATGCGGGCGCCGTAGAAGGCGACGCTGCCGTCTTCGGCTACGGTGCCGGTGGCCTCGACGGTGCCCTGGAACTGGACCTCGAGCTCTTTCTGACGTCCGTCACGGATGACGGTGAGGACAGCCCTGTCGCCGGGGTGGAACTGGTTCACGACGACCTGCAGGTCGGAAGGGGTCTTGATGAGGGTGGAATCCACCTTGACGAGTATGTCTTCCTTCTTCACGCCGGCCTTGTCTGCGGCGCTGCCTTTGGTGACTTCATTGATGTACACGCCGTCCAGCGATGGGAGCTTCATGTCCTTGGCCATCTTTTCCGACACAGGCGACATGGTCACGCCGAGCAGGGCGCGCTTCACGGAGCCGAAATCGATGAGGTCGCCGACTATCTTGCTGACTATGTTGGAGGGGACGGCGAAGGAATAACCGGTGTAGGAACCGGTGGTGGAGATGATGGCGGTGTTGATGCCCACCAGCTCGCCGGCCTTGTTCACGAGGGCGCCGCCGGAGTTGCCGGGATTCACGGCCGCATCGGTCTGGATGAACGATTCAATCTTGAATTCGCCGTTGCTGGGCATCGAACGGCCCTTGGCGCTCACTATGCCGGCGGTGATGGTGGAACGGAGCTCCTCGCCGAGGGGGGAACCGATGGCCAGCACCCATTCGCCGAGGCGGAGCTTGTCGGAATCCGCGAACTTGAGCGTGGGCAGGCCGGCTGCGTCTATCTTTATCAGGGCCACGTCGGTGGCGGGGTCGGTGCCGATGACGGTGGCTTCGTAGGTCTTGTTGTTGTTGAGGGTGACTTCAATCTTGCTGGCGTTCTGGACCACGTGGTTGTTGGTCACTATGTAGCCGTCGGGGCGTATGATCACGCCGCTGCCGCTGCCCTGGCGCTCCTGCTCCCTTGTCTGGGGCTGGCCCTCGTCGCCGAAGAAGAAGCGGAAGAACGGGTCAATCATGTACTGCTGCTGGTATTTTACGGTCACTTTCACGTACACCACGGCTTCGACCGCGTGCTCTGCCGCATAAGTGAAGTCAGGATAATCCGACACTGACAAATTGACAGTGCCGGCGGCAGGTTTGCCTTGTTCGTTGTACACGATCTCGTTCTGCTGGGGGGTCGCAGCTTTGACTATTCCCCAGGCTGTCAGGCCGCTGAGCAGCACTGACGCAATCACTGTGAAGAAATTCTTTCCCATATGTAGTTCAATTTTGTTTCCGCGGGCTTAAAAAGTCAAAGAGTGTGCCAAATCCCGATTTTTTTATTATTTTTGTGCGAATATTAATATAGGATTTAGAATATATGGAATTCATAGTTTCAAGCGCAGAACTGCTCAAAGGAGTGATGAACGTGTCCAAGGCCATTCCGGCCAAGACTTCCCTTCCCATTCTGGAAAATTTCCTCTTCGTGATCGAGGACGGCAAGCTGGTCATCACGGCTTCCGACCAGGAGCTTACCCTGCGCACGGCAGTGGAGGTTGACGTCAAGGAAGGCGGCAGCATCGCTGTTCCCGCCCGCCAGTTGGCCGAGCTTCTCAAAGCCCTGCCCGACCAGCCCCTGACCATCAAGACCAAGAGCGATGTCTCCTTCGAGTGCATCTGGAACAACGGCAACTCCTCCCTCCCGTTCTTCCCCGCGGCAGATTATCCCGAAATCAAGACCGTCGGTGAAGATGCCGAGACCGTGGAGTTCCCCGCCCAGTCCCTTGCCGACGGCATAGGAGGCACCATCTATGCCACCGCCGACGACGAGATGCGTCCTGCGATGAACGGTATCTTCTTCGATATCGACACCGCCAGCACCACCCTCGTGGCCTCCGATTCCCACAAGCTGATCTGCTACACCACCGACGATGTGAAGGCAGTCCAGAAGTCGTCGTTCATACTCCACAAGAAGCCGGCGGCCGTGCTCCGTTCCCTCATCGACAGGGGCGAAGGCGACGTGACCGTGAAGTTCGACGCCTCCAACGTGGTCTTCACCTACGGAGCCACCATGATGGTCTGCCGCCTCATCGTGGGCAAGTATCCCAAATACCGTGAAGTCATCCCCCAGAACAATTCCAACGTGCTGAGGATAGACCGCCAGCAGCTTCTCAACACCGTGCGCCGCGTGTCCGTGTGCGCCAACAAAGCCTCCAACCACGTCAAGTTCACCCTCGCTCCCGGCCAGCTGGAAATCACCGCCCAGGACCTCGGGTTCGCCCTTGCCGCCTACGAGAAGCTCGAATGCGACTACGCCGGAGAGGAGCTTGCCATCGGTTTCAAGTCCTCGTTCCTCGTGGACATACTCAACAACATGAGCTGCGAGACCCTGGTGATGAAATTCATGGACGCCCGCAGGGCTGCCCTCATCATCCCTTCCGAGGAAGAGGCCGACAGCGAGAAGATCTGCGGCATCCTGATGCCAATAATGATTTCTTAAGACAATGGAACTCAACCTGCAGAGGCCCCTTCTGTTCTTCGACATAGAAAGCACGGGGCTGGATATCGCCGTTAATTCTATCATAGAGCTCAGTTTCGTCAAGGTGTTCCCCGGCGGGGAGCAGCGCATAAAGACATGGAAGATAAAGCCCTGGGACTACATCAACGCCTGCCAGCGTCCGATCGAGCCCGGCGCTTCCGCCGTGAACGGAGTGACCGACGACATGCTCACCGACTGCCCGACCTTCTTCGAGCTGGCCGATGAAATAGCCTCCTGGATACGCGACAGCGACCTCGCCGGATTCAACTCCCAGAAATTCGACCTGCCCATGCTGGCCGAAGAGTTCGAAAGGGCGGCTGCCGCGGGCAAGGACCTTGACGTCGACCTGCATCAGCCCAGGATGGTGGATGTGCAGAACATTTTCCACGCCATGGAGCCCCGCAACCTGAGGGCGGCCTACCGTTTCTACTGCGGCGGCGAAGACTTCGAGAACGCCCACACCGCCGAAGCCGACACCGTGGCCACCTATGAAGTCCTCAAGGCCCAGCTCGACCGGTATCCGGACCAGCTTAAAAACGATATCGACTGCCTGTCATCTTTCGTGGGGCGCAAATATGTGGACTTCTCCGGACACCTTATCTACAACGACGCCGGTGAGCCCGTGATCAATTTCGGCAAGCATAAGGGCAGGACAGCACGGCAGGTCTATTTCTCCGAGCCGTCCTACTTCGCCTGGATCCAGCAGGGCAGCTTCACCCTCGACACCAAGAAGCAATTCGAAAAACTTGAAAACCAGTTCAAACTGGAAAAGCTCGCAGAGAAGTTCAAAAGAAGCTAAGCTATGGCAAAACTGATTCCTATCTACACATGGAACAAGAATGTCATCGCCCTCAATAGACGCCGCAAAAGGCTGAGCAGGCAGCCCTGGTTCCAGGGAGTCCTCCTGCTTGCCTGCGTGGTGGCGGCGATGCTGCTCGCCAACCTCCCCTGGACCAGGACCTTATACCGTGAGATACTGGAGACCACTCTCCAGCTCCACCTGTCAAGCACCGACGGCAGCTTCGACCTGCTGTTTCCCAGGGACCTGACGGTGGAGAAGTTCATCAACGACATCCTGATGGTGGTCTTTTTCTTCACGGTGGGCCTGGAAATCCGCCGTGAAGTCGCCCACGGAGAGCTGTCGTCCGTCAAGAAAGCCATGTTGCCGGTCATTGCCGCGTTCGGCGGCGTCATCGTGCCGGCCGTAATCTACACCATCGTCAACCACGGCTCCGCGGCCGCCAGCGGCTGGGGCATACCCACCGCCACCGACATAGCTTTCGCCGTGTGCATATTGTCCGTCCTGACGGACAAGGTGCCGGTGTCGCTGAAGGTGTTCCTGACGGCGCTCGCGATTGCGGACGACCTCATAGCCATACTCGTGGTGGCAATTTTCTACGGCGGCAGCATAAATCTTCCCCTGCTCGGGGTGGCGCTGCTGGTGATAGCGTTCACCTGGCTGCTCCGCAGGCTGGGCGAGAAGAACATGTTCCCGTACATCTTCTTCGCCATCATAGTGTGGGCCCTGTTCTACTACAGCGGCATCCACGCCACGATGTCCGGAGTCGTGATGGCGTTCATCATTCCCGCCACCTCCCGCTACAACAAGGCGCAGTACGTCCACAAGCGCAACCGCTACCTCGCCAAGCTCGAAGCCTACGACGGCATCGACGGCGAACCCTTCCCCAACGGTCCGCAGAAGCATTGTCTACGCAGGCTGGAAAGCATTGCGCACGGGACCATGGACATGAGCTACCGGGTGGAGCACGCCCTCAGCCCATGGGTGAATTTCCTCATAATGCCCATCTTCGCGCTTGCCAATGCCGGAGTGGAGATTACGGATGCGTCCTACTTCAACGTGCTGGCTTTCGACCCGCAGCTCGGCAGCGTGTCGATGGGAATCTTCCTCGGACTGCTGCTCGGCAAGCCCATAGGAATCACGCTGTTCAGCTGGCTCGCCATCAAGTTCAAGGTCGGCGCCATGCCTGAGCACGCCAACTGGAAACTGTTCTTCGCAGTTGCCTGCCTCGGCGGCATAGGATTCACCATGAGCATCTTCGTGGACACCCTCTCCTTCAGCGGCCTGGCGCCCGAAGTCACGGAGCACCTCCGCGATGCCGGCAAGATCGCCGTCCTCCTCGGCTCCCTCTCCGCCGGCCTTCTCGGCACCCTCCTCATCACCCTCCTCCACAAGACCCGCTAGATTCTTCGCTACGCTCAGAATGACAGAGATCCATTATACCCAGAGGGATGGGATCCCAAAAAGAAGAGACCCGTCGGATTGGCGGGTCTCTTCTTTTTGGAGCCACTCATCAGGCTCGAACTGACGACCTGCGCGTTACGAATGCGCTGCTCTACCGACTGAGCTAAAGTGGCTTTTGGGACTGCAAATATATATCTTTTTCAGAGATTCTGCAAATCTTCCTTGAAGCGGCGCATGCCGGCGGTGGCCACATCGTTGATGAAGGTCACGCCGGGAATGTGGAAGCCGAGCTTGTTGTCGGGATCGATAAGGAAGATGCGGCACGTGTCGGGAGCGTAGTGGTAGAGGCTGGCGGCGGGATAGACCTGCAGCGAGGTGCCCACTATCACCAGGATGTCGGCCGCGCTGACGAGCCGGGCGGCGGTCTCCAGGTTGGGCACCGCCTCGCCGAACCAGACGATGTGCGGACGGAGCTGGCGGGAGCGGGGCCCTCCGACCTCGCCTAAAGCGACGGACCGGTAGCCGATGTCCTGGACATACTTGAGTGAATACCCGTCGCGCTCGGTGTAACAGTCTTCCGGGCGCACCTTGGTCAGTTCGCCGTGGAGATGGAGCACGCGGGTGCTGCCGGCGCGCTCGTGGAGGTTGTCGACGTTCTGCGTGACCACGCACACGTTGTAGTCCGCCTCCAGCCCGGCCACGATGCGGTGGGCCTCGTTGGGCTCCACATCAGCCAGCTGCGCACGGCGTTCGTTGTAAAATTTTAGCACTTTGGCAGGATTGCGTATCCAGCCTTCGGGAGTGCAAATTTCTTCCACCGGGACATTGTCCCACAGCCCGTTACCTCCTCTGAATGTGGAGATTCCGCTTTCCGCGCTGATGCCCGAGCCGCTGAGCACCACAATATTTTTTTTCGTGTTCACACTCAAAGATAAAAAATATTCTTGTTTGATTGAAATATTTGACTTATTATTGCACCAGATTAATCCCAGAAAAGGATATGAACGCAGACAGCAAGAAGAGACACGTCATCAGCCAGGAGAACCTTCCGGCCGAAATAGCCGCACTGTTCAACGACAAATACCCGAAAGGATTCAGCGACCTCCTTCCGGACCTTGTGAAGTATTCCCCGGGCGTCAACCCCCGCACGGGCAAGTTGATCGAGCCCTTCTATGCTGTGACCATAGAGACCGACACCGACATCTATCTGGTCAAGATCAAAGTGGATATCGACAATCCCGAAGACGTGGAGCGCTGGCTCGAAGGAGAAGAGGAAGCCGAGACTGAGGAAGTTGCCGGCACCACTGCCGCTCCCGACGGCGACAATCCGCTCCCCGACGACAACATTTCGCAGTATGGCGGGGACGACGACTCATCAGACTCATAAACCCCTGAAACACAAACTGCCTGAGCGGAGCCGGCTGCTTCTGCTCAGTTTTGTCGTGGGCGTGTGCGCCGGGCTCGCGGCCGTGCTCCTGACCTCCTGCATCGACGGCATCAAGAATCTGGTGGACAACCGCCTGTCCCTGAGCTATAACTTCCAGTACCTCCTGTTGCCGGGCCTGGGCATGCTGGTTTCCCTGCTGCTCCTGCGCTACCTGATCCGGGACAACATAGGCCACGGTGTGACCAAGGTGCTGCTTGCCGTGAGCCGCGGCGAATCCAAGATAAAGCCGCACAACATGTGGTCGTCGATGCTCACGTCTTCGATCACCATCGGCTTCGGCGGGTCCGTGGGAGCCGAAGCGCCCATCGTGTACACCGGAGCCGCCATCGGAAGCAACCTGGGCCGTTATTTCGACCTGTCCTACCGCAACGTGACCATACTCCTGGGCTGCGGAGCCGCGGGCGCCATCGCCGGCATCTTCAAGGCACCGCTGGCGGGAGTGCTGTTCACCATGGAGATACTGCTGTTCAACATATCCCTGTCCTCGATGCTGCCGCTGCTGATTTCCACCATTTCGGCAACGGTGGTGGCCTACATCTTCCGGGGGCAGACACCCATGTTCGCATGCACCCTTACGCCCTTCTCGATGGGCAACATTCCCTTCTATATACTTATGGGCGTGATACTTGGCTTCGGCTCTCTGTACTTCACCGGCACGACGCTCTGGCTGGAGGACAAGCTTGCCAAGTTCTCCAACACCTACCTTAAATGGGTGTTCTGCGCCCTGGGCCTCGGCCTGATGATCTTCCTGTTCCCGCAGCTCTACGGCGAAGGTTACGGGGTGCTGAGCGACCTGCTGAACGGCCGCGAAGTGGAAGTGGAAGGCCGCTCCGTCCTGTCGTTCATGACCGGCTCCGGGTGGGGCATAGTGGCGTTTTTCGCACTGGTGTTCTTCACCAAGGTGATAGCGATGACGGTGACCAACGCCGGCGGCGGCAACGGCGGCACATTCGGACCCACGCTGTTCTGCGGGGCAATCGCCGGCTTCGTGCTGGCCCGCTGCTTCAACCTGATGGGAGCGTCGGTGCCCGAGCAGAATTTCGTGCTGGTGGGCATGGCGGCGCTGATGGCGGGCGTGATGCAGGCCCCCATGACAGCAATCTTCCTGATCGCCGAGATTTCCGGCGGTTACGAACTGCTCATACCGCTGATCCTCACCTCCACGGTCTGCTACGGCACGGTGCGGCTCTTCGACAAGTATTCCATCTACAACAAGCGCATAGCCCAGAGCGGCGACCTCCTCACCCACGACAACGACCAGGCCGTCCTCACCCTTATGAACACCAATTCGCTTATACGGGACAAGTATCCACGGATCTACCTGGGGCAGCACCTGAGGGAAATAGTGGCGGCCGTGCAGGGCAGCACGGCGGCCGTGATCGCCGTCCTTGACGACCAGCAGCGCTTCCAGGGCCTCATCGACATAGGCAACGTGCGCAAATACCTGCTCCGCACCGACCTCTACGACAAGCTCGGAGTCGAAAGGATCATGGAGGCCTCTCCCGCGCTTATAGAGGAAAACGAAAAGATGGAAAGCGTGATGCAGAAATTCGACTCCACCGGCGCCTGGCGGCTTCCGGTGGTCGATTCCGAACGCCGCTACCTCGGCTTCATCTCCCGCTCCCGGCTCCTCATGGCCTACCGTGACGAATTGAAGGAAATCTCCAATTCGGATTGACGGAAGCTCCGTGGGCAGTTCCGAAAAAATAAGTATATTTGTCAGATATGAAGAATCTGGTGATTATTCCGACCTACAATGAGGTCGAAAATGCTGAGAAGATTATACGCGCCGTGCTCGGACTGGAGGGCGGATTCGAGATATTGATTATCGACGACGGGTCGCCCGACGGCACGGCGGGAGTGGTAAAGGGTCTGCAGCAGGAGTTTGCCTCCAGGCTGCACATCATTGAGCGCAGCGGCAAGCTGGGGCTCGGCACGGCCTACCTCACCGGATTCAAATGGGCCCTGGAGCGCGGCTACGACTACATTTTCGAGATGGACGCCGACTTCTCCCACGCCCCGTCAGACCTCCCAAGGCTGCTGAAAGCCTGCTCGGACGGCGCGGATATGTCGATAGGCTCCCGCTACTGCAACGGAGTCAGCGTGGTGAACTGGCCGATAGGCCGGATACTGATATCCTACTTCGCCTCGGTGTATGTGCGCAAAACCCTGGGATTCAAGATTTTCGACAGCACTGCAGGATTCATCTGCTATAGCCGGAAAGTGCTGGAGGCCATAGATTTGGACGCCGTGCAGATGAAGGGCTACGGTTTCCAGATTGAAATGAAATACACCGCCTACAAGCTCGGCTTCCGCATTTCCGAGGTGCCGGTGATTTTCGTCAACCGCAAGGAAGGCACATCCAAAATGTCCGGAGGCATCTTCGGCGAAGCCTTCTGGGGCGTCATCAAACTCCGCTTCCGCAAGTTCAAAGCATCGAAATGAAAGAGATTTACCTGAAAGCCATTGCCTCCGCAGTCGGGGCAAAGCTATGGCAGGTGGAGAACTGTGCCGACATGTTCGCCGAGGGCGACACCATCCCCTTCATCAGCCGCTACCGCAAGGAAAAGACCGGAGGCATGGACGATGCCACCGTGGCGGAAGTCAAGCACTGGGTGGACGTGTACGACGAGATGGAGAAGCGTAAAGCCACCATACTCAAGACAATAGAAGAGGCCGGCGCCCTGACCCCGGAGCTGCGGGAGCGCATAGAAAACTGCGTGGACTCCGTGGAGCTTGAGGATTTGTACCTGCCCTGGCGGCCCAAGCGCCGCACCCGTGCCACTGCGGCCCGCGAGCTCGGGCTCGAGCCGCTCGCCGACCTGATGTGGAACCTAAGGACCAGGGATCCGCTTGCAAGCGCAAAGGCCTACGTGGCCGGCTCCCCCACCCTGGGCGGCAAGCCGGGCGCGGAAGATGCGGAGCAGGCGCTCGCCGGCGCCCGCGACATAATCGCCGAGCGGCTCAGCGAGACCGAGACCATCAGGCGCGACCTCCGCGCCATTTTCAAGGCCCGCCGCCTGGAAGCGAAGGCCACCAAAGCCGCTTCCGGCAATCCGGACGCCGCCAAATACCGCAACTATTTCGACTTCAAGATGCCGCTCGACCGCATGCCTTCCCACAATCTGCTGGCTGTGCTACGGGCTGAAAACGAAGGATTCCTGTCCATAGGGCTCGACACCGACGCCGAGAAATGCGGCAACAAGATCTACTACGACTTCTGCCAGGCCCAGGGCTACCCCGGAGGCGCTCTTGCCGAACAGATAAAGGAAGCGGTGGCCGATTCCTTCAAGCGCCTCCTGGAGCCGTCCATCACTTCGGAAGTAATCCGTGAAGCCAAGGAGAGGGCCGACGTGGAATCCATCAAGGTGTTCGGGGAGAACCTGCGCCAGCTGCTCTTGCAGGCGCCCGTGGGCCAGAAGCGCACCATGGCGATTGACCCGGGCTTCCGTAACGGCTGCAAGATAGCGTGCCTCGACGAACAGGGCGGCTTGCTGTATCATACGATTATCTTCCCGCACCCGCCCCAGAATGAGAAGGTCAAGGCGCTGATGGCCGTTCAGGGGATGCTGGAAAAGTACCGCATCCAGGCTGTGGCCATAGGCAACGGCACCGCATCCCGCGAGACGGAAGAATTCATGCGCAGGGTGCAGCTCCCGGAAGGATGCAAGGTCTGGACGGTCAGCGAAGACGGCGCGTCCATCTACAGCGCCTCAGAAATCGCCCGGGAGGAGTTCCCGGACGAGGACGTGACCGTGCGCGGCGCCGTGAGCATAGGCCGCAGGCTGATGGATCCGCTCTCCGAACTTGTGAAGATTGATCCCAAGAACCTGGGCATCGGCCAGTATCAGCACGACGTGGACCAGGGCCTGCTGAAGGAGAAGCTTGAAGGCACCGTGGAGTCCTGCGTCAACAGCGTGGGCGTGAACCTCAACACCGCTTCGCCCTACCTGCTCGCCTACGTGGCCGGCATCGGTCCGGGACTTGCCGCGAATATAGTGGCCTGGCGCAGCGAGAACGGCGCTTTCCGCAGCCGCAGCGAGCTCAGGAAGGTCCCCCGCCTCGGCCCCAAGGCCTTCGAACAGTGCGCAGGATTCCTCCGCATACGCGACGCCGAGAATCCCCTGGACGGCTCTGCGGTCCATCCGGAATCATATCATATCGTCGATGCCATGGCCCGGTCGCTGGGAGTAACCACCCGCGAACTCGTCGGCAACGGCGAGCTTTGCAAACGTATCAAAGCGGAAGATTTCGTAGGCGGCGATGTGGGACTTCCCACTGTCCAGGATATCTTGAAAGAGCTGGCCAAGCCCGGCCTGGACCCCCGTGAGCAGGCATCCGAGTTCGAATTTGCATCCGACATCCATGAGATGGAGGACCTGAAGACCGGAATGGAACTGCCCGGCATCGTGACCAACATCACGGCATTCGGCGCCTTCGTGGACATAGGACTCCACGACAACGGCCTCATCCACGTATCCCAGATGGGTCCCCGCGGCACAGACCCGACCCGCGTGGTCAAGCTGCACCAGCACGTACGGGTACGCGTGCTCAGTGTAGACCTCGACCGTCGCCGGATCGGGCTGAAACTGGTAGCTTAAGGGGGATTAACCCGCGATGTACTTTGCGATAAGGCGCACCATGAGGTCGCCCAGGATTTCCACATCGTATTCGCCTACGGAGGCTTCGATGTGGTCGCCTCCTATGCCGCTGTCGTCGGTCAGAAACACGTAGGTGCCGCCGGTGCAGATGGCAAAGAGACGCAGCATGAATTCGGTGCTCTTGTCCACTCCGCTGGAAGCCACGGGGATGAGTTTGATGCCCTGGGCGGCATAGTATTCTATCGACTTGTGGAGGCTCTCTATTACGCCCTGGTGGTCGATGTGGGCAGGGGCGTCAAGAAGCATGAACGCAAGCTTGGTGCGGGCGCTGTTGTTCCAGGAAAGCTTCTGGATCGAGTGCTCGAGGGCCGTGTGGACGGCTTCGGGATAGTCGCCGCCGCCGTCTGCGGTCTGCTTGCTGATGAACGTCTTGGTGTCGTCCAGGTCCTCTGTGAACTGCGACACGCGGGTGAGGTAGTCATCCTTTTCGTCGCGATAGAACAGGGCCCCGGTGCGGAACTTGACGCCGGCGCTCTGGCTTTTGGCCTTGGTGATTATCTGCACGAGGTCGGCCTTCAGGTAGTCGATTTCATCCATCATCGAGCCGGTGGCATCCACAATGAACAGGATGTCTGCGTCGAGCTCCGTCTTGCTTTCGGAAGCAATCGTGTATTCGTTCATCTTCACCTCTTCGCCCCAGGACGTGACCTCAGGGGTGCCGGCCATTCCGACACCGCCCACGGCAATGGATAGGCCGGAGGTATTGTTGCTGCCGTCAAACATTCCCACCCAGCAGTCGGCACGCCCGAAAACGTCCGTGCTGGCCATCCAGAGGGTCTTTCCGGCCTGCAGCAGGTGGACTGAGATTCCGGGCAGGGCCTTGCCGGAACCGTCCGACACACGGACTGCCACCCTGTTGTAGGTGTTGAACTTCCAGTCTTCCGCATACCCACGGTAGTTGGGCCTCTGCTGCCCTTCGGGTACGGTCTCGTCGCCCTGGTCCTGGCTGTTGATCATAAGATTGCCCCAGAACAGCCAGTTGTCGAGGTCGTTCCATTCACCGGCAGTGATTTTTCCTGCCTCACCGCCCTGGCCGTTGCTTTCGCCGCCGCCGTCGGCCGTCCCTCCACCCAGCATGGCCTCATCCGACCTGTCGCCGGAATAAGAATAATCGTCCAGACTATATTCCTTGGTGCAGGAGCCGAGCATAAGCGCAACGGCGCCGGCGATTATGAACACAAAACGTTTCATGATTCACTCTTTTTCCTGTTAAATGCAGCACTTTGCTAAATCTTGCATCCGTCCATCAGTCGTGCTATTTCTTTTTTGTCGAGATGCTGGCCGATGAACACGATTTTCTGCATCCTGTCGCCATAGACGGGGTCCCAGTCGCGGCGCAGCTGCGGGTCGCGTTCCATCTGCTGACGGAGCTCGTATTCATCCATGGTGGCGTACCACAGGCCCGCGTCGCGCAACTGCTTCTGGCGGCCGGCCTGCTCAAAGAGGTAGCACTGGTCGGGCTCGGAGGCGAAATAGCAGATGCCCTTTGCGCGAATGATATTCGAGGGCCAGTGCTTGAAGATGAAGTTGTCGAACTTGTTGAGGTCCATGGGCTCGCGGCTGTAATAGACGAAGGTGTCGATGCCGTATTCGAGGGCCTCTCCTTCGGCTTCTTCCTCTTCGTCCTCGCCTTCGATTGCTGAAATCCATGCGGCGGAAGTGGCCACGGTGTCGAAGTCGAACATCCCGGTGTAGATTATTTCATCCAGGTCGATGTCGCCGTAGTCGCACTGGAGCACCTTTGCGCCCGGGTTGATGCCCTTCACTATGGCACGCAGGCGGCCAAGCTCTTCGGGGCTGACCTCGGAAGCCTTGTTGAGCAGCACTATGTTGCAGAATTCTATCTGCTCGATGAGGAGGCGCTCGAGATCGTCGTCTTCTATGTCTTCCTTGCCGAGGGCGTCGCCGCCGGCGAATTCATCCTTCATCCGGAGGGCGTCCACGACCGTGCAGATGCAGTCCACGTAGGGGATGGCGCCACGGGTGTACTGGACACCGAAGGTGGGCATGGTGCTGATGGTGTTGGCGATGGGAGCGGGTTCGCAGATGCCGCTGGCCTCGATGACTATGTAGTCGAAGGCCTTCGTGGCGGCCAGGTCGGCGATCTGGGCCACGAGGTCCATTTTCAGGGTGCAGCAGATGCAGCCGTTCTGGAGGGCCACCAGCGAGTCGTCGCCCTGGCCGACAACGCCGCCTTTCTGGATCAGGCCGGCGTCTATGTTGACTTCGCCTATGTCGTTTACTATCACGGCGAACTTGATGCCTTTGCGGTTGGCGAGTATGCGGTTGAGGAGCGTGGTCTTTCCGCTTCCCAGATAGCCGGTCAGGAGCAGTACCGGTAACTGCCTGGTTTCCAAATCAATAGTCATAGTTTATCAAAATAGTTTTTTGCCTGTGGTGGCGACGAAATCTTTAAGGTAGAAGGGTTCGAAGTATGCGGTATCGCGGAAGTGGCCGGCACGGAATTCTTCCAGGGCGGGCGCCATCATGGCCTCCGCCGTCGGGCACTCCTGCCTCAGCCAGCGGCCATCCCCGGCCAGCACCTCCTCACACTTCGCCACTCCGTCACCGATGAAGAGGACTCCGTCGAGAGTGGCGGAAAAACTACCGCCACTCTCGACTACCACCGGTTCGATCTCGGTAAGTCTTTCGCCGGCAGCGGTATAGAGGGCGGTATAGACCTCCATGCGGCGGGCGTCGATCATCGGAACGATGTAGCGGCAGCCCTCCGGGAGGCCGGCGGCACGGGCCTGCGCCACGAGCACGTCAAGCGTGCTGACGGCCAGCAGCGGGATGCCTCCGCCGAAGCAAAGGCCCTTCGCCGTAGAGGAGCCGACGCGAAGGCCGGTGTACGACCCGGGCCCCATGCTCAGGCACACCGCATCGCAGTCCGCCACACGCAAACCCCTCTCCTCCAGCATCCGGGCTACGAAAGGCGCCGTCATCGAGGCGTGCGCACGGGGCGTATCGCTCTTGCGGACGGCGGTGATGCCGTCCCCCTCGACCAAAGCCGTGGAGCAAAGGGAGGTGGAAGTCTCAATAAGGATTATACGTGGACACATTCTGCCGTCTCAGGATTCAGATACTGCCCCACGAACACCTTGAGCTGCGGCAGGATACCGGAAGCGAAATCCCGGAGCACGGGCCAGACCTTGAGGTCCGCCAGCTTCTCGGCCTCCACGATGTTCCAGTTTGCGTTCAGCCCTTCAAATACCGAAATCAGCATGCCCAGCACTATCGCCGTGGTGAATATGCCGAACGCCATGCCGAGCAGGCGGTTGAGCCATCCGAGCGTGGCTATCTTGAAAAGCTTCGTGATAAGGATTCCGATCAGGGCAAACACAAGCACGCACACAAGGAATATCAGGATGAAGCAGACCACATGCGTGGGACCCGCCTCGGTCCCGAACTGGAGCATGGCCACTTCGGTGAGGTCCGGGGAATAGCGTCCGGCAAGGATGACGCCGGCGACGACGGATATCAGCGATACCACTTGAGCCACAAGACCTTTGGTGAGTCCGAGTATCACTCCCGGAATAAAGAGCGCCAATAATATAATGTCGAGAGTAGCCATTGTTAAACCTTATGAAATTACTATATTTGCAGGATAAAATAACCAAGCACAAAAGTAGCAAAAAAATATGACATTCAAAGAGTACAAAGGACTGGATTTGGTGGCCGCAGGAAACGGAATCCTGGAGCGCTGGAAAAAGATGGATGCGTTCGGGAAATCCCTGAAGTTGCGTGAAGGAGCCCCTGAATTCATATTTTTCGAAGGTCCACCCAGCGCCAACGGCATGCCGGGCATCCACCACGTGATGGCCCGAAGCATCAAGGACGCCGTGTGCCGCTACAAGACCCAGAGCGGCTTCAAGGTGCGCCGCAGGGCGGGATGGGACACCCACGGACTCCCCGTGGAACTCGGAGTGGAAAAGATGCTCGGCATAACCAAGGAAGACATAGGCACGAAGATCAGCGTGGCGGAATACAACGCCGCCTGCCGCCGCGAGGTGATGAAATACACCGCGGAATGGCGGAGCCTGACCGAGCGCATAGGCTACTGGGTGGACATGGACGACCCATACATCACCTACGACAACCGCTACATCGAGACCCTCTGGTGGCTGCTGAAAGACATCTACGGCAAGGGCCTGCTCTACAAGGGCAAGTCCATCCAGCCCTACAGCCCCGCCGCCGGCACCGGCCTGAGCACGCATGAGCTCAACCAGCCCGGCTGCTACCGCGACGTCAAGGACACCACCTGCTGCGCCCAGTTCAAGGTGGTCGGAGAAGAGGACCTCTACTTCCTCGCATGGACCACCACCCCCTGGACGCTCCCTTCCAACACCGCCCTCTGCGTCGGGCCCAACATCGACTACGTGAAGGTGCGCAGCACCAACCCTTATTCAGGCGCCCCCGCCACTTACATACTCTCCCAGGCCCTCGTGGGCTCGTGGTTCAGCGAGAAAGTGCCGTTCGAAGTGCTTCCCGGCACGATGAAGGGCAGCGAACTGGTGGGCATGCGCTACGAGCAGCTGATTCCCTGGTTCCGCCCCGACGGTGACGCCTTCCGCGTGATTCCGGGCGACTACGTGACCACCGAAGACGGCACCGGCATAGTGCATATCGCACCCACTTTCGGCGCCGACGACGCCCGTGTGGCCCGCGCTGCCGGCATAGTGCCCATGCAGGTCAAGGACCGTAACGGCGACCTGCAGGCCCAGGTGGACACCAAGGGCCGTTTCTGCCGCCTCGAGGACCTCGACCCCGCCTACAGGGCATCCTTCGTGGACGCGTCCTACGCTGAGTGGGCCGGCCGTTTCGTCAAAAACGCCTACGACCCCTCGCTTGCCCCTGACGCTCCCACGCTCGACGTCGACATCTGCGTGATGCTCAAGGGCCAGGGGAAGGCGTTCCGCATCGAAAAGCACGTCCACACATATCCCCACTGCTGGCGCACCGACAAGCCCGTCCTCTATTACCCGCTGGACAGCTGGTTCATCCGCACCACCGCCGTCCGCGAACAGATGATGGCGCTCAACGACACCATCACCTGGAAACCCGAATCCACCGGCACCGGCCGTTTCGGCAAGTGGCTGGAAAACATACAGGACTGGAACCTCAGCCGCAGCCGCTACTGGGGCACTCCCCTGCCTATCTGGCGCACGGAAGACGGCAAGGAGGAAATCTGCATCGGCAGCGTGCGCGAGCTCTTTGAGGAGATCGACAAGTCGGTGGCGGCCGGCTTCATGGCCACCAACCCCCTGCGCGATGCCGGGTTCGACCCTTCCGACATGAGCAAGGAGAACTACGACCGCATCGACCTCCACCGTCCCTTCGTGGACGAAATCTTCCTCGTGTCCCCTTCCGGACGCAAGATGAAGAGGGAGACCGACCTTATCGACGTGTGGTTCGATTCAGGCGCCATGCCTTATGCCCAGACAGGCCTCAGGGGCCTCCAGAGCCCCGATTTCGGCTGCACGGCCGACTTCATCGCCGAAGGCGTGGACCAGACGCGCGGGTGGTTCTACACCCTGCATGCCATCCACACCATGGTCAGCGGCACCCCTGCGTTCAACAGGGTGATTTCCAACGGCCTGGTGCTGGACACGAAGGGCGAGAAGATGAGCAAGCGCCTGGGCAACGCCGTGGATCCCTTCAAGGCCATGGACCAGTACGGCCCGGACGCGCTGCGCTGGTACATGATGACTAACGCGCAGCCCTGGGATAACCTGAAGTTCGACGAGGCGGGCGTGGAAGAGGTGCGCCGCAAGTTCTTCGGCACGCTCTACAACTCCTATTCGGTGTTCACCCTCTACGCCAACCTGGACGATTTCGACCCTGCGGCTCCGGCTGTGCCTTACGCCGAACGCCCCCTCTTCGACAAGTGGCTAATCAGCAAGCTCAACACCCTCGTCAGCCGCGCCATCGCCGCCTACGAAGACTATGATATCACGCTTGCAGGCCGCCTGGTGCAGGATTTCGTGTGCGACGACCTGAGCAACTGGTACATACGTCTCAACAAGAAGCGCCTCTGGGGCGCCGGCATGCCCGTCGACAAGCTGGCGTGCTACCAGACGTTGTATGAGGCCCTCAAGGTGGTCGCCCTGCTCGGCGCCCCTATAGCCCCGTTCTTCATGGACAGGCTCTGGCTGGACCTTGTGCCCGGCAGCGAATCCGTCCATTTCGAGTCCATGCCCAAGGCCGACCTGAGCCTCGTGGAGGAGACCCTCGAGGAGAGCATGTCCTTCGCCCAGAAGGCTTCGTCCATGGTGCTCGCGCTTCGCAAGAAGGTGGGCATCAACGTGCGCAAGCCTCTTGCAAAGGTGCTTGTCCCCGTGCTGGACGACGAAGTCCGCGCACATATCGACAAGGTCCGCGACATTTTCCTTGCCGAGGTGAACGTCAAGGAGCTGGAATTCCTCCACGACACCACCGGCATTATCACCAAGAAGATAAAGCCCAATTTCCGGACGCTCGGCAAGAGCTACGGCAAGCAAATGAAGGAGATCACCGCAGCCTTCGGCACTCTCAGCCAGGAGGAGATTTCCGCATTGGAGGCTTCTGAAGAGTACACCCTTGCACTCCCCTCCGGCCCCGTGGTCCTGCGCCCCGGCGATTATGAGATCACGTCCGAGGATATGCCCGGCTGGCTCGTCGCCACCGAAGGCACCCTCACCGTGGCCCTCGACATAGTCCAGACTCCGGAGCTGGTGCTGGAAGGCACTGCCCGCGAACTCATACATCCCATCCAGAACCTCCGCAAGGAAAGCGGCTTCGAGCTGACCGACCGCATCGACACCGTGATTTATGCCTCCGGAGCGGCCCGGGAGTCGATTTCCAACGCCCTCGAAGTCTGGAGAGACTACGTGGCCGCCCAGACCCTCTCTTCCTCGCTGACCCTCAAGTCCCTTGAAGAGGCTCCCGCCGGTGCTGCCGAAGTGGCCTGGGAGGATGGTTCAATCAGAATAAACCTTAATCGAAAATAGTTATGGCAGAAGAAACCAAAACCCGTTATTCAGATGAGGAACTGGCCGAGTTCAAAGCTATCATCGACGATATGCTTGCAAAGGCCAGGGCGGAGTACGACACCCTCCGTTACGTCATAATGCACAACGGTTCCAACGACATCGAAGACACCTCGCCCTCTTTCAAGACCGTGGAGGACGACGGCGCTTCCCAGCTGTCGAAGGAAGAGGCCAGCCAGCTGGCCCAGCGTCAATACAAGTTCATCCAGAACCTGGAAGCCGCTCTCGTGCGCATCGAGAACAAGACCTACGGCATCTGCCGTGAGACCGGCAAGCTCATACCCAAGGAGCGCCTGCGTCTTGTGCCGCACGCCACCCTCACCGTCGAGGCCAAGGAGAAACTCGCCAAGTCCGGACGCAAATGAAAGTGTCCAGGAGTGCGAGGCTGATCATACTTGGTGTGGCGCTCGTGGTCATTGACCAGATTGTCAAATACCTGGTCAAGACCAATATGACGCTCGGAGAGCAGATTCCCGTGATTGGGAACTGGTTCCGCCTCTGCTTCGTGGAGAACGAAGGGATGGCCTTCGGAATGAAATTCGGAGGCGCGGTGGGCAAGTTCTGCCTGTCGCTGTTCCGTATCGTGCTCTGCGGGGCGCTTATCTGGTGGATTTCTTCCCTGAACAAGAAGGGCAGCGCGCCTGCGGGCGTGCTGGTGGGCCTTACGCTCATCACCGCAGGGGCCTTCGGGAATATTATCGACTGCCTCTTCTACGGTATCATCTGGGATTATGCTCCGCTGATGTTCGGCAAGGTGGTGGATATGTTTTACTTTCCCCTCATCCACAACGCCGCCGGCGAGGTGATATTCTTCAGCCCCGTGTTCAATTTCGCCGATTCGTGCGTGACGGTCGGGGCTTTCTATCTTGTGCTTTTCCAGTGGCGTTTCTTCGCTTCCGATGAAAAGAAGAAGTCTGCTTAGCCTGGCGATCGTCCTGACCGTCTGCCTCGCCGCATGTAATGGTGTGGCGGGAGAGGGACTGACCGGAGAAACCGTGTCCACCCTCGGACACGTTAGAGGGAGGGGCCCGCAAGCGCAGCGCAGCGGGAGGGATGAGCGAAGCGAAGTTTCTCCGGTCAGTCCCTCTCCCGCCAAAGATGTTGCATCGGACTGGTTCATGGGCACGGGGAGGCTGTATCCGGAGACGGTGCCGGCAGCGCCGAAGGCCCCGAGGGGCTACGTACCGGTGTACCTCAGCCACTACGGGCGCCACGGTTCCAGATATATGCCCTCAGCGGATTCGTACGAATCGCTTGCAGGGCTGCTTGCAAAGGCGGCAGCGGACAGCGCACTCACGGAACTGGGAGAAGACATCTGGCGACGCTATTCCGCAATCATACCCCTGCTCGAGAAGCACGAAGGCGAGCTTGCGCCCCTGGGTGCGCAACAGCACCGGCAAATCGCGACGAGAATGACACGCAACTATCCCCGCCTCTTCAAGGCCGGGGCACGCGTGGAAGCGAACTCCACCAACTTCGAACGCACCATCCTTTCCATGCTCAATTTCGAGCAGGCACTGCTGCAACACCAGCCCGCTCTGCAGATAAGCTCCGACGCCTCCCGCAGCGAGATGGGCCATATCCACCAGCATGTCATCGAGAATCCACGGGCCACGCCGGAAGACGTGATCTGGAAGGGCAAGCAGGCCCCCTGGCGCCCGGCGTTCGACCGCTACTGTGAGAGTGTGCTTGACTGGAAGCCATTCTGCAGCAGCCTGTTCAAGGATCCCGACTACATTCTGGGCCTGAGTGACCCAGTACTGTTCGAGCGCTGCTATTTCGAGGTGGCGCAGAACCTGCCCAGCTGCCCTGTCGACGACTGCGGACTGCTCCGTGCATTCACCCCGGAGGAGTTGCAGAATCTGGGCAAGCTTCAGAATTACTCGTTCTACGTGGAGAAAGGACGCTGGCCCGGAGGCAACCGCAGGGGCTGTTTCCTGTCAGAATCGGTGCTGGGCGACATCGTGGAGCGTGTGCCTGAAGACATGGCGTCCGGAGTCCGCGTCCGCCTGCGCTTCGGCCACGACGGCTGCATGATGGCCCTGTTCGCCCTGATGAAGCTGGAGGGCTGGGATTCGGAGATTGAGGATCCGGCCGATGCATGGAAGGTCTGGGACACCTCCCGCGTGCCCATGGCCGCCAATTTCCAGATGGTTCTCTTCGCCCCCCGCCGCACCGCCCCATCGCCGAAACCTGAGGACATGCTGGTGCTCCTGATGCTCAACGAGGAGCCCCTGGCCCTGCCTCTCACCCCAGTATCCGGCCCCTTCTACCGCTGGTCCGACTTCATCTCCTACTGCTCCGCCCTCCTCGAAGAGGCCCGCACCGCCCTGGACGCATAAATTTGCGCCTGCCGTGCAAGATTCGGTCAAATTGTGGCTTTAAAATACAGATGGTATCATGCGCAACAAACTGATCATTCTTTCTGCCATGCTCCTGAGTTTCTGCTCCTGCCAAAAGGAGAAGTATCGGGACGAACCGTTTTTCAAGCTGGAATTCAGCTATAAAAACGAACGTTTCTACTATGAAGACATGGGAAAGCCACAAAAGTCGTGGTTTGGCATCGTGGTGTATAAAAGCATGGGCAATGGCCCCCAATTCCAGTTTGAGAATGTCAACGACACGCTCCGCCGGGCCAAATTCGAGTTTAACATAAGTTTCATCGAAGATCCCAACAAACCCAGCCCGGGCCCTGGGGAAAATCACCTGATCCAATTTAAGCTGCTAAGTCCGGATGCTTTTTTCTATATAGGTAAGAAATATCCTTTGTTCGTTTCAGATATTGATCCTCCAGCCAAATCCAGTGTCCGTATTGCCCGAAGAATTGTCGGCGTTGAGGGTAACAAGTTGACCTGGGTACCCGACGGTGATTCGAGATGCATCGGCGGTTCTTTCTCTTTCCGCAAACCGAACGAAAACTCTATGGACCGCTTTGTTCTGTGCTTCGACCTTGAGTGCGTCCTGGAAGCGCAGCCGAATTATCCTGCAGACACAGTCAGGATAAAAGACGGGTTCCTTACGGTCTGTCGGCGTTTATCTGAGAATTCATGGCAGAGGGACCTGATTTTGTATGAAAAATAGACTGTTCATATTGTTCTGCCTTGTTGTGGCTTTCTGCTCATGCTCAAAGAAAAACCTCTTTGACCCGGAGTCCTGGAATTACTATGCTGAACCGTTCTTCGATTTGTTCTACTCAATGGATGGAGAAGAACAGAATTACAACCTTGTTCCCGGAAAGAAAGCATCTGACACGTTCACCATTCCCCGCTTTGGTTTTTACGATGATTCAGAGGGTGTGGTTGCACAACTCAGCTTCGAGTGGAAAGACAAAGTCCGGCTTTGCCTGAACAGCACACATCAGTATTTTGTAAATAACCACACATATCCGTTATCCAAATCCTGCACTTTTGAAGTGAATGGGTGGACGGCGGTGTCAGGTTCTTATTCACTCTTTCGGGATATGCAATATGTCCAGCCCAACGGGGCAGACTCATATATTACTTTTACTGTGAGGTTTGATGTTACTGCGATGAATTCGGACGGAATCACGAAGAAAATCAATAACGGACAGTTGATTTTCAAGAGAAATGTAACCGAAAAAATGTCTGCCGGGGATTTTGCATACTACATCTACGATTATTTGGAATGAGATACTTAGCTAAACTACTGATATTATTCACCCTTCTCCTCGGGGTGAGTTCATGCATATTGAATCCGCGGGCATTACTTGAAGATATTCTGGATGCGCCCAATCTACGGGAGCCGAACTATATGGTTGAGTTCAACTTGAACGGGGAAGAGTATAACTACACGTCCAAAGGTATCCCGATGGATGGCGATGTGATGTTCAGCGAATCATGGATCAATAATGACAAATTTCTGGCCATCCACCTGAACATTAACACACCCAGTCTCTTTTCCAACGGACTGTATTTGAAACTTTCTGCCGGCGAAGGCGCATTCTATCAACACAAATTGTATCCAATGGAGACATTACGCGTGATTAATAAATATGGGCGCCATGCGAATTATCTGGAGAATGGAATGCATACTTCAACCGTGACGGGCTCAGGGACTATGAGTCTTTCGAATTGTTCTTTGAAGCGGACTGCCTTGACTCTGACTCCCAAAAGATGTACCGGTTCAGAAACGGTCATATTCTCTGCTGCAAGAACAGCCTGCTCACGCACAAACAAAGGGAGGCAGTCTCTGACTGTATAAAATGAGATTGTTAATTAGTTTTTTTTTCCTACCTTTGCAGTCCCAATGGAGGAATGGCCGAGTGGTCGATGGCGGCAGTCTTGAAAACTGCTGAACGGCAACGTTCCGGGGGTTCGAATCCCTCTTCCTCCGCTCCGCTACGGAAGAGGGATTGAAGGTGCCGATCGGCACCTTCAATCTATTTATCCCCCTGCACCCCCAGGGGAGAAGGGGAAGGTTCCCCTTCCGCAGCTACGCTGCTATCCCTTCTGTCGTCGCTCCGCTCCTCCGGAATCCGATATCCTGTAGTCCTGACAGCTTAGTTGGAGCGGACAGGGATGATCAGATCCTTTGTGAGTTCCCCCCAGGCGTAATTGAGGCCGACAGTGAACTTCAAGTTGAAATCGGTACCATGTGTATCGGTATCTGCAAACCACAAAGACCATCCGCTCAAATTATTCAAGTCCTTCATATCTATGGAGACCTTGCCGCGGGTATGAGGATTCATGGGATCCCTTGGGTCCACGATACCTATCATAACTTCAGGAATGACATTATTGACGGCCTGGAAACGCCCGCTTCCCGCTGCATAAATATCTGTCTGAACGGAATCCATATAGATTGTCAATGACTGTATGTCATAGTAATCATACCAATCGATTGTTGCGTCAGCTTCGGGACTTCCCACTGGATAATAACCTTTCTGTAAGCTTCCTGTTGTTTCGTCGTAGGCAAAAACGATGTTGTTGTTATAATCACGGACGCTGAAAAAATCATGAATGGGAACGCTGTATCCCATAGGCCTGCCATCAATGATATAGTGGTCTTTTGTATCAATTGTCATAATCAGAGGCCGCAACAAGCGAACGCGAATCTGCTCTACGTGGACTTCGCAGGCATCGTTTGAGTTTGAGCCGGCAAGCTGTGCCACCAAATCGACATTACAATACAAGTAGTTCTCCGTGAGGCTAGGGTCCTCGACTATTTCCTGAATGCTGGTGGCCCAGTTGAGTAATTTCTTTGACTCTGAGTTACACTCAACAGTGATATAGCCATCTGAGGTTAGGCGGAGAACATTGGTGCCGTTCCATGATATGGTATTATCGTCAACGACGACCCATTTTTTCCCATTTACAGAGATAGTCCGATTATCAGCACTGAAACGATAGAAATAGCTCGCCCCAGGGATGACTGAGCCCGTGGATGGATTTACAATTCTGGGCTCTTTTCTTCCGGAGGAGGAGTTGACAAGCCATTTATCGTTGATATTCATATCAAACAAGGTTACTGACGCAGAGTTGTTTGTACTTCCTTTCTTCCAGAAAAACGGAGTGCGCACGGAGCCTCGAATAGTTGCCATGCCAAGATCAGTATTGGTGTCGTTGGGATACTTGTAGGTCAAATCGCCGTACCAGTAGACAGGGTTCTTTTTGATGAACTTCACAACGGGCTTGTCGCTGACCTTGAATGTCAGACCAATATATACATCGTCTGGACTGCCGTTCAGAGCGCTGTTGGCATTCTTGGTGAAGCGGGCGTAGAGGCTCATGGTCTTGCCGACACCGATCATATCTGCTTGTGACTTGTTGACTGATAGCCTGAAGATGTCATTTGCTCCCGTGATTGTCCCATTTCCAATAGATGCATCTCCGTTGATGTAAGTGATATTACCATACTGAGATGAAACGACCATTGCGCCGCCGTCATCCTTGTAATATGTCGTGTTCAACTCCCAAGAATAATTGTTTCTGAAGTCATCGAATGACATCTCGAGACCGTTCTCAAGAATCTGGGAGGACATGTCGTACCACGTAATCTCTTTTTCAATCAGAGAGCATACATAACCGATTTCCCCGAAGTCCTTGACAAGAAGATCCACAGGAGGCACACTCACTGGAGGTTCATCTATTATCTTTATTTTGAAGTAGCCGGCAAGCAACACATTCCCACTATGGTCGACCAATGTGACAAGAATAATGGGGCGATGCCCAATAGCAGACCGGCTTGCTGAATCATTAGCACCTTCAATCTTGACTTTTCCCCAGTTGCTTTCAGACGTTATCCTCGGATAAGCGGGATAGAAATAGTCATCATAATCATTTCTTTCAATTATACCGTAAACGCTTTCCGGGAGTGCATTTGTACCAAGGTTGTATTCAATGAATTGGTAGTGGACTTCCAGATCGGGATACATATCCAGCAGAGAAGGAACAGATACCAGTGAGTTATGATCTTTAATGTGGACAAATATGTAATGTAGATTCAACGGTTCCCCATTGTAGACCACATCAACACTGGCCGGATTCTCAGCAGCCTCTGCAGCAGTGTTGAACAACTTATTATTCCCGGGGATAGAAGGTATCGCATCGCACTCAGAAGCAATGGCGCCGAATCTAGGATAAAACTCGAAATGCTCCAAACTCTCCTGGCAAGGTTCGATGGTCGCAAAGTCTGAGAAGACAACCATATTGTTGTTTGCCTTGTCCTCGGCATAAAGCCTGATTGCTGAATCCGTGAGATACTGAACATCTTCAATTGTGTACCATACTCGCGTATAATCACCCTTCACACGCTCAATCTTGGCAAATTTAGCAGACCATCTGGTTGGTGTTTCAGATATGGCTCCGCTGCCGTCGCGGTCAAAGCATTCAAAGCCCCATTGCTTGACATCTCTCTCAAATATGTATTCCGCCGGCTTCACAAAATACCCCGCGTCTTCTAATGATCCAACGTTGTAATACGAATCCTCGGGAATTGCTTCATTGAAGACACTGATTCTGTAGCCGACTTGTTCTTCATAGTCAATCCCTTGAGCAGAGCCCGCTATTCCCAGGTTATGGCCTGTCAGATAATGATACTTGAACACCGGACCCCATGGACCTGAATCCGGGGAGTATGATTCTATGCTTTCCAGCACTGTTTTGGACAGATGGTTGTCGATAACGCCCAGATTCAATATCTTGTTGCGGGAAAGCGTAATGTCGTCGGCCAGAACAGCAGTACCGATTAGCCGGGAATGGCTATCGTAATAAGAAATGGTAAAACCGTCCTTGTAAGTTCCCGGAAGCAAAGCTGCATAATAAGTACCCGGGGCACAATCAGTAAAGACTTCAATGGCATAATATCCCGCATCTCCTGTAAAAGTGCCCGCAGGGATACCATCCGTGCCGAAATGAATCAGCGCATCTCCACATAATTTGGTATTGGAGCGGCTCTCAATGTCGACAAACATCACCTCATCGCTCTGAATGCTGAATTTCAAAAAGCTGGTAACATTATAGAAAAGCAACTTCTCGGAAGTGATATCAGTCGTACGGGCAATGGACACATGCCCCCCGCCAAAAATACCATTCTGACAGGATCTGACAGCATAGGGCACAGTCACTTCGCTAGCGGACCAATTACTCGCTTCAGCGCCATAAACACCTATAAGATAATCGTTAGCTTCAACTTTGAAATTAGCGGAAGTGCAGGAAGATGAAATGAATTTAACCTGTGCATCACTTACGCCGGAAGTATAGAAATGCACCCTGTCGCCTGCCTCCCACATCAGGACGCCATTGTCATCAAGCATTGTCTTGGTGTTGTCGCCATGATATGCGGTGAAACTGCTAAGAACGGATCCTCCGGGAACTTCGTCCGAACCAATTTCTCTTGTGCACGAAACTATGAGCGCCATTGCGAGACATGCAAAAGACACAACTCTGACAAATCTTGACATAATCACCATAGTTTTATGAGTTCCACACATAATCTTCCTCGCCGTACTGTTCATTTCCGCCAGTAAAGCTGTCACAAATAAGGGTATATAAGCATAATTCAAGTGCCTCTGCTGTCGGGGGCACATAATTGTGTTGCATATTCATAATGAAGACTAAATAAGATGCAGTTCTATTTACGCTTATATCGGTAGGTGGCCATTATGGGATAATGGTCTGATATCCACTTGTTTCCGTAGTCGCCGTCCAACACCTTGAAGGTGAGGGGCGTGAGTTGGGGGCCGCAATAGAAGATGTGGTCTATCTGGGATTTGGGTGCGTTGTAGCCGTTGTAGGTGTATTTAGTCTTGTCGGAGTCCGGGGCCACGTCACGGGTGGATTTCATCTTGTCCTTGATGGGAGCGAAAATGGCGTCGGTGGATCCGGTGTTGAAATCTGCGCTCAGGAATGAGGGGAAACCGTTAGGGTTGAGATCCACCATTTTCTGCGCAATCAGCTTCATGGACTCGGTGCGGGCGGTCTTGCCCTTGTTGTCGAGATGGGTGTTGAAGATCATGAAGCGCATCTGGGACTTTTTATGCCTGAACCTCACCCACGTGAGCGTGCGGGCATAAGCGGCGTCCCAGCCCTTGCCGAGTTTGTCGGGAGTCTCGGAGAGCCAGAAAGTGCCCTTGTCCAGGACTTCCAGGGAATCCTTCAGCCAGAACACCGCCATGGATTCCTCAGCCGAATAACTTGTGGTGGTGGGAGGCACCGTGCCGGTGTCGCGGCCAATGCCGTACCAGCCGTATTCCGGGTGGGCGTTTATCATATCGGTGATCTCGTGCGCCTGGGCCTCCTGGAAGCCTATGACCATAGGGCGCACCTCGGTGAGCATCTTGATTACTGCTTTCTTGCGGTCGTCCCAGCCATTTACCGGCTGGCGGTTGTCCACGGCCACATTGAAGGACATCACGGACAGGATGAATTCATCCACGGGCTTGACTTCCGGCTTATCGGTCGGAGTCTCATTCCCGCCGGGATTGTCATTGGGCTGGATATCCAGGGGCTTCTTGCATGAAACGGCCATCAGGGTCGCGGCCGCCAGAAAAGCTATAAAGCAGATGAATCTTTTCATAAGTCTGTTATCTTTGAAGTTCCGGAGCATAAAGATATTCTTTTTTTGTATATTCACCGCATGAAAGAGATGAAATTCGACGATTTGTACCACAGAATCGCTGCCGCCAGGGCCGAAGGGAAAGCCCATCAGGTGAAAAGCGGAAGATACGAACTCTGGAGCCGAGACACCTTTGAAGGCAAGACCTACCTCTGCGGAGTCTTCAGCACCCTGGAGGAAGCCCAGGCCGAACTCGAGCGCCAGGAAAAGGCATCTCTCTCCCAGGACGAAATGCTCCGCGACACCTTTTGGATACACCTCCCGTGAGCAGCAAACTGCTCACTATCAGCGCATTGCATCTATCCGATTGCGTGGTTTAGGGCAATCGAGATTCAAAAACACGCTGATAATCAGAGTGTTACATCTCACGATGAATGTATCATCGAGAGAAGCGCGTAGCCGGAGGGGAATCACGTCACGAATCCCGCACGTAACCAATCCGCATCGCGGTGGATGTGATGCGGCCTTTTGGTATCCGATTGAGTGGTTTATCCCAGGTAGGCTCCGTTGGCGCGGAGGGCGGACTGGAGGGAGGGGATGTCGACGGCGGAGGGCTGGACGCCGGCCTCGAGGGCGAGGCGGGCTGCAGTGCCGGCGGCTTCGCCGAGGGCCATGCAGGTGGACATCACGCGGGTGCCGGCCATGGCCTCATGGTTCATCGACGAGCAGCGGCCGGCCACCAGCAGCGACTCGACCTTCTCTGGCACAAGCACGCGGTAGGGAATGTCGTAGGCGTCGGCGGTGAACAGCATGGTGCAGTCGCCTCCCTTGGCATGGTGGATGTCGACAGGATAGCCGGCCACCACCACGACATCGTCGAAGTGCTTCATGGACAGGATGTCCTCGGCCGTGAGCACGTACTTGCCCACGATCACCCTGCTCTCGCGTATGCCGGTGAACGGTGCAACTTTCTCGACGGTAGCGTCTTCGAATCCGGGCACATAACGGCGGAGGTACTCGGTGACGTCCTTCATCTGCTTGTGGGCGGTCAGCTCGCAGCGGGTGTAGCTCGCGGGATCGGTGCTGTCGGTGCCGCTGACGCGGGTCATGTTCACCCATATCTCGTCGGGCTTCAGGCCGGTGATGAGTATGGTGCGGGACACGGGAATGTCCAGCCCGTCGGCCTGCGCCTGCAGAATCTGCTTGCGGAGGCCCACGGTGATAAAGTGGCCGCTGACGAACTGCTCGGGCGGCATCACGTCCATGTCGTACACGTCGGGATGCTTCACTATGGCGTCCCGAAGCTCCTGCATCTTCACCCCGCGCATCTGGTACATCAGGGTGGGGGGCTGCATGCCGCCTTCGGCATCTCCCTTGTGGCACTCCACGCCGGCGCGGAAAGCCACGTCGCCGTCGCCGGTGCAGTCTATCACGGTCTTGGCCAGGATGGCCTCACGCCCGCACTTGGACTCGATTATCACGCCCTTCACGCGGTCGCCGTCTTTCAGCACCCCGCAGCAGAACACATACATAAGCACCTCGACACCAGCCTCTTCCATCATCTCGGCGCAGACGTTCTTAGCCTCCTCGGAGTCGATGATGGTCAGCGACATGTGGTTCTTGCAAGGCTTGTGGGGGCCGGCGGCGCCGCGCGCCCTGAGGCGGTCGATGAAATGCTGGGGCTCGCCCTTTATCACCTGGTTGCCCTTGGGGCCCAGGAAGGCAAGTATGGGAAGGCCTATGGTCAGGTTGCCGCCCAGAAAGCCCCTGCTTTCCAGCAGCATAACCTTATGTTTGCCGGTGCGTGCGGCGGCATAGGCCGCCATCACGCCGGAAGGGCCGCCGCCGACCACCAGGATGTCGACCTCGGCGCGGACATTGATATCCCTTGCGGGTTCGTGGACTGTCATAATACGAACTGAGCTAATTCCTTATATCTTTCATAGCGGCGCAGGTAGAACGCATGCCGCTCACTGTCGGGAGTATAGGTGGCGCAGGCGCCGGGGCAGAGCGCATCCTCGGCCTCGAGGACCGACGGATACAGTCCGGCGGCCACGGAGGCGTGGATGGCGGCACCCATGGCGCAGGCGTCCTTGCAGTCGGACACCTCTATGGGGCGCCCGAGCACATCGCAGAGCATCTGCATCACGAAAGGAGACTTCTGGGCTATGCCGCCCACGGCTATCATCTTGTCGATGCGGATTCCGCCGTCGAGATACTGGTCTATGCAGGCCTTGGAGCCGAAGGCCGCAGCCTCCACCAGGGCACGGTAAATCTCTGCAGGACCGGTGGTTATGCGAAGGCCGCTGATGCTTGCGGTCACTATGTTGCTGGGGTTGGGGGCCCTGCGCCCGTTGAAGAAATCGGTGGCGAGAGGAAGGTCGTCACGCAGCGCTATGCCCTCTGCTTCGGCGGCCAGATCAGGCAGCTGGAGGCCGCACAGGCGCTTGAACCACGCGAAAATGTCGCCGAAAGCGGAGAGGCCGGTCTCATAGCCCATAAAGCCCTCGAGAATAGTGCCTTCGGCCTGTCCGAAGAGGCCCTCGATAAAGTGCCCCTTCATCTCTTCCACGGGCATCACGGCCATATAACAGGCGGACGTGCCCAGGTTGAGCACCGCGGTGCCGGGGCGGACACCGGCGCCGACGGCTCCGGAATGGGCGTCGCAGTTGCCCACGCCCACCACGATTCCGGGCTTGAGCCCGACACGCGCTGCCCATTCGGGGCAAAGCGTGCCGGCCGCCTCGGAGCAGGCGTAGTTGGCGTGCGGCACAAGACGCAGCACCGGCGGCAGCAGGGGGTCGATTTCCGCGAAGAAACTCTCCGGCGGATATCCACCCCAGTCTTTGTTCCACAGCTGCTTGGCGGCGGGAATGCAATGGCCCCACTTCATGTCCGCAAAGCTGCGGCAGCCCGTCAGCAGGTTGGTGACAAAGTCACATTCATCGATAAAGCCTCCGGCAGCTTCCCGTACGGCGGAGTTCTTGCGCAGCACATGCAGCACCTTGGCCCAGGTGCACTCCGCAGAATAGTGGTTGCCGCTCTGGCAGATGTAGTTAGGAGTGTAACGGGCCCCTGCGGCGGTGAATTCCTCCGCCTCAGCGGTGCCGGTGTGGTCTTTCCAGAGCACGAACATGGCATCCGGGTCGTCCGCGAAGCGAGTCTGCAGCGACAGGGGCATGCCTTCGGCATCGGTGAAGCAGACGGTGCTGCCGGTGGTGTCCACAGCGATGGCCTTGATGGCCGCCGGATCCGGGCAGGCCGCCACGACCTCGCGCAACACGGCCTCCAGGCACTCGATGTAATCCAGGGGGTGCTGGCGGAACTGCTGGGTGAGGGGATCGCACCAGCGCCCGTCCGCCCAGCGGGAATACGCACTCGTGGCGGACGCAACAATATGGCCGCACGAAGCGTCTACGAGCACCGCCCGGGCGGAATCGGTGCCGTAGTCTATACCGATTGTGTACTGTGTCATTTCAGGACGCGGCTAAGTTCTTTCTCAAGGCCGTTATCGCCCGCCAGGGAGGCGCTCGAAAGCCCTCCGTCGACAAGCAGGAAGGAGGCGGGGATGCTCTCCACGTTGTACATCACCAATGCCGACGCAGCGCCGCGGCCGTCGTTGACATTGATCCATGGCAGCTGCTGCGCCTTCACGATGGAAGCCCAGGAAGACTTGTCGGGGTTCACGTCCACGGCGTAGATTTCAAAGCCCTTGGCGTGCCAGCGCTTCCACTGGGGAAGGAGGCGGTCCAGGTTGAACATCTTGTGCGTGGCGTCGGAAGAATCCCAGAAATGCAGCAGGACCGCCTTTGCCGGCACTGCCGAAAGCGGCACGCGCTCGCCGTTGATGTCGGGAAGCACTATGTCGGGGAAACCCAGCACCTTGGCGTTGTCCACGAGGGTCTGCATCTGCATGGCGCTTTCCCTGCGCTTCGTCTCGCTCTCCAGGGCCGCCACATAACGGGACTCCGGATAGACCGTCTTCAGGGAATCCACAGCCATGCGGAACATGATTGCATCGGTGTGGCGGTTGAAAACCGGCGTGTACATGTCCAGCTGCTCGAAAAGCACGGGAATCACGGTCAGGGACTTGATGTTGTTCATCACGTAGCTGACGCCGGCCCTGTAGTGGTCGATGTAGATGCGGGCAAGCTTTGAAGGGTCGGTCTCGGCATCCAGTTCATGCTGGAAACGGGCGTAAGCCTGCTCGCCCGCCTGCAGGGAGGAGGATTCAGGAGAGCCCTTGATACTGTAGTTGCCGAGGGTGTCGGCCTCCACGGACACGCGGTCGCCGGCCTCAAGCAGGAGGGAGGCGATCTTGGTGTCTTTGTAGAACAGGTAGATGAACTCGGGCTGGCCGGGCTGCACGTCGACTTTGTAGCGCACGCGCCCGGAGGCGTCGGCCTTCAGGGTGTCGAGCACCTGGTAGGTGTTCAGGTCCAGCCTGCGCACTTCCACGGATGCCCCGGGAGCCTGCGACAGGGTGCAGTCTATGCTCGCCTTGGGACTGCAGGCCGCAAGGATAAGGGCCGGCAGGAGCAGGAGGCTACAGTTTCTCATACTCGGCGAGGATGGAGGCCGCTATGCGGGCCTGTTGTTCGGGGGTCACTTTGGGGCGCTGCTTACGGAAATCCAGGTCTCCTTCGGTCTGGAGAGGCACGAGGTGGATGTGGGTGTGGGGAACTTCCATTCCGAGCACGGCCACGCCGACGCGCTTGCAGGGCACTGCGGCCTTCAGCGCCACGGCGACCTTGCGGGCGAAAGCCCACAGGCGGGTGTAGGTGGCTTCATCCAGATGGAAGATGTAATCGTCTTCCACGTTGCGCGGGATCACCAGGGTGTGCCCTTCGGCCAGGGGGTTAATGTCCAAAAAGGCGTAGAACTCATCGTCCTCCGCCACTTTCCAGGAAGGGATCTCGCCCTTCGCGATCTTGGTGAACAGTGTCATAGGGATATATCCAGAATCTTGAATTTCATAATTCCTGAAGGCACCTTCGCCTCCACGGTCTCGCCCTTGGCGTGCCCCATGAGGGCGCGGGCGATAGGGGTCGTGGCGGCCAGACGGCCCTTGGAGAAGTCCGCCTCGTTCTCTCCCACTATCGTGAAGACCATTTCATTGCCAGCACTGAGGTTCTTCACCTTCACGGTGGTCAGCATCTGCACCTTGCCGGTGTCCAGCTGGCTCTCGTCTATTACCTTGGCGTTGGCTATAGTGTTCTGCAGTTTGGCTATCTTCAGTTCCAGAAGTCCCTGGGCCTCGCGGGCGGATTCATATTCCGCATTCTCGGAAAGGTCGCCTTTCTCACGCGCCTCTGCTATGGCGGCCGAGATGACCGGCCTCTGTGCGAGGGCCTCCGCCAGATCTTTCTTCAATTTGTCGAGCCCTTCCTGGCTCATGTAATGTGTATCTGCCATAAAATAGGTTAATTAAAAAGGAGTCCTGCCTTGGGACAGAACTCTAACTACAGCGCAAATATACATAATTTTTTCAAATATTGCTATCTTTGTCCTGACATTAATATTTAAAAGTATGAAATACATTCAGGAGCCAGCACGCAGCATCCCGGTCAGGGACGAGGTTGACGTGCTTGTGGTCGGAGGAGGCCCCGCAGGCCTCATGGCAGCGCAGGCCGCGGCGCTCGTGCCCGGCACTTCAGTAATGCTGATAGAGAACCGTGGAGCGCTCGGCGGCAACATGACACAGGGCCTGCCGCTGCTCGGATTCCTCGGGCGCAAGGGCAACGAAGTCATCAAGGGCCTGCCGCTCCGCTTTGTGGAACGCCTCCGCGAGCGCGGCCAGGCCACCCACCATCGTGCCTGTCCCCTCCACGTGAGCCTCACCATGATAGACCCCGAGGGCACAAAGCGCCTCGCCTGGGAAATAATGGAAGAGAGCGGCGTGAAGGTGCTCATGTACGTGATGTGCGTGGATACGATAGTTGAAAACGACCGCGTCAAGGGCGTGATCATAGAGTCCAAGAAGGGGCGCGAAGCCATACTCGCCAAGTGCGTCGTGGACTGCACCGGCGACGGCGACGTGGCCTTCAGGGCCGGCGCTCCCATGGCCTACGGCAACGACCAGGGCATAGCCCAGCCTCCCACCCTCATGTTCTCGATGCGCGGAGTCGATTCCCGCAAGCTCAGGGACGCCGTGGCCGACCACCCGGACATCTACGACATAGATTTCATCCCCAACGAATTCTTCCGCGCCGACGACAACTGCACCATGGTGGGCTTCCGCAACCAGGTGCAGGAGGCCCGCAAGCAGGGCTACCATCTCCCCGTGGAGCGCACCATCTTCATGACCGGCATGGCGCCCGACGAATGGTGGGTCAACATGTCCCGCGTCAACGGCGTGGACGCCACCGACCCGGAACAGTACACCAGGGGCGAGGAGCTCTGCATCAAGCAGAACGACGAAATAGTCCGTTACCTCAAAGCCTTCATCCCCGGATTCGAGAACGCCTACGTGGACCGCGTGGCCCCGTTCATGGGCATACGCGAAACCAGGCGCATCATAGGTGAATACATACTCACGGAGCAGGACATTTTCGACTGTGCACGCTTCCCCGACGTGATCGGAGTGGCGGCCTACCCCGTCGACCTGCACCACCCCGTCGGCGGCGACTGCACCCTGATGTGGTGCCCCGACTGCTACGACGTGCCCTACAGGAGCCTCGTGCCCCAAAAAATCGACGGCCTTCTCTGCGCCGGTCGCAACATTTCCGCCACACACCTGGCGCTGGCCTCCGTACGCGTCATGGGGCCGGCGATGTGCCTTGGCGAGGCGGCCGGCAAGGCTGCGGCGCTCTGCGCACACGAGGGCGTGGAGCCCAGGAAACTGGACGTCAGCACCCTGCAGCAGGCCCTGCGCGAAGAAGGGGTCTATTTCCGGCCATGAGGCGGCTGCCCCTGTTAGCAGCGCTTCTGCTAGCTTCTTTCCTGCTCCCCGCCCAGGGGCTGAAGCGGGAGGATGTGCAGAAGGACGTGCGGCTTGCGGCCAGCTGGTTCGCCGGCCACCGTTATGATGCCCCGGCCGAAGCCCCGAAGGCTCCGAAAGGTTTTAAACCGTTCAATATCAGCACCTACGCCCGTCATGGCGCGCGCCTTTACAGCAAGGAAGACCTCTACGAACATATGCACAGGCTGATGACGGACGCCGGCGCGGCAGGAAAGCTCACCCCACTCGGGAAGGAACTGCTGGACAGGAGCGAAGCCGTGTACCACCAGGTGCGCGGCCGCAGTTACGACCTGACCGCCTACGGCCAGCAGCAGCACCGCGAGGTCGCGGACCGCATCTGGAAGGCCTGGAGGCCTGTTTTCAGGCACAGGCACACCATTGAAGCCCGTTCCACCCAGACCAACCGCACCATTCTTTCGATGGCCGCGGCCATGGACGAATACCGGCGCCTGGACAGCAGGCTCCATATACGCTTCGACGCTTCCGCGGCCGACATGGGCGTGCTCAACCCCACCAGCAAATACAATCCAAGGGCCCAGGAGCGCGACTGGAGCCGCTCTTTCGAAGCCGACACTGCCCGCTGGAATCCCGCCTTCAACAAACTCTGGAACGAAAATCTCGACCCCCAGAGCTACTTCGGGCGCTTCTTCACCGACCCGTCCGTGGTCCTGAAGGAATTCAAGACATGGGTGAACGCCGCCCGTATGTTCTACTTCTACCTGGCGTTCTCCGAGACCCTCGGAGAAGACGCATCCCTGATGTACCTGATGAATCCTGACGATGCCTGGAAGGCCTGGGAGTGCGAGAATTTCCGCATGTACAGCTGCTGCGGGGCCACTCCCCTCTACCACGGCCGCAACTGGGCGCTGGAAGAGGCTCTGCTGCGGGATTTCATCAAATACTGGAAAGAGGACATGCAGGGCGACGTGGCTGCGCGCCTGCGCTTCGGCCACGACTACAAGATTTCCGGCACCCTTGTGCTGCTCGACGCCGAAGGCTGGGGCCACAGCGCCGGCGACCCCCGCAATGTCAAGGAAATCTATGACTTCGGCAACATGCCGATGGCCTCCACCCTGCTCTTCGCCCTCTACCGCAACCGCAAGGGCGAAGTGCTCGTGCGCTGCTCCCTCGACGAGGCGCCCGTACGCTTCCCCATCCCCTGCTACACCGACTCGCGCGGCCGCACGCATGACGGCTTTTATCGCTGGAGCGACTTCACTTCGCACTGCGAAGCCAGGCTGGCCATCGCCGACAAAATACTGGAAACCACTTAGTTATGTTACGTAAGACAAGAATATGCCTGGCCGCGTTGTGCTTCGTCGGCATCACGCTCCTGTTCGTGGGGATAGGCCGCGACTGGTGGGGCTGGCTCCCCAGGCTACAGCTGCTTCCCGCCACGATGAGGGTCATCTCGGGCGCCACGCTCGGCAACGTAGCAGTGCTTCTCGGCATACTGCTGCTGACCCTGCTCCTCGGACGCATCTACTGCTCGGTCCTGTGCCCCCTCGGGGTGTTCCAGGACCTGGTGATTTGGGTGCGCCGGACCCTCGGAAAGCGGATCAAACCGCTGCGCAAGCGTTTTAAGTTCAACAAAGAGCGCAAAGCCGTCCGCTATATAGTCATCGGTGCTTTCATAGGTGCCCTGGTGGCTGATATACAGTTGATCGTGGCCCTGCTCGGGCCCTACAGCGCCTACGGCCGCATGGTCAGCAGCATAGTGGGCAAAGGGGCTGCCCCGGTGGTCATAGCCGCCTGCGTGACGGCAGTCGTGACCGTGCTGTGCGCATGGTTCTGGGGACGCGCCTACTGCAACACCATATGCCCCGTGGGCACGGTACTGGGCAGCATCAGCCGCTTCTCGCTGCTGGGCATCAAGGTGGACAAGGACAAGTGCGTCAAATGCGGCGCCTGCTCACGGGGGTGCAAGGCTTCGTGCATCGAAGAGGGCACCCTGAGGATAGACCGTTCGCGCTGCGTTGACTGCTTCGATTGTATCGACACCTGCAAGGCCGGCGCGCTGGGTTTCGGGAGGATTCCCGGTCAAGCCGGGAATGACAGGAAAGCCGGGGATGACGAGAAGGCGGATGCCGGGCGCCGGGCGTTCCTCAACACCTCCGCCGTGCTGATCGCCGGTGCGGCCGCCGCCGGAATCGCGCGCGCACAGGAAATGAAGGTAGACGGCGGCCTGGCCCCCGTGGTGCCGAAGCGGGCACTGGACAGGGACCCTTTGCTGGTGCCGCCCGGAGCGGACAGCGTGAAGGATTTCTACCGCCGCTGCACCGCCTGCCAGCTCTGCGTGACGGCGTGTCCCAACAAAGTGCTGCGCCCCTCCACCGACCTGGAGCACCTCCTGCAGCCCTGCATGGGTTATGAGAAAGGCTTCTGCCGGCCGGAATGCACCGCCTGCTCGGATATCTGCCCCGCCGGAGCCATCAAGCCCGTGGCGCGGGACGAAAAGACCCTCATACGCATCGGCACCGCCGTCGTGGATGCGGAGCTCTGCCTCGCCGCCCTTGGGGAAGCGGGGTGCGGCAACTGCGAACGCCACTGCCCCACCGGCGCCATCTCTATGGTAAAAGTGGACGGGAAGCGCAGGCCGGTTATTGCGGAAGAGCAATGTATAGGTTGCGGGAAATGTGAATATCTCTGCCCCGCGAGGCCTGTCAGCGCCATCACGGTGAGAGGCCTGGAAGAACATATAAGGAAATAGGTATGGACAGAAGAGACTTCATAAAGACATCTGCGGCGGCCGCCGCCGTGACCGGACTGACCCTGCACGGGGAGATTCTTCGCTCCGATGAGATTCTTCGCTCCGCTCAGAATGACAAAAACAGCGTGCCGCAGCACTTCCCGGGCGTCGGGGTGCTCGGCTACGGCTGCATGCGCTGGCCCATGACAAAGGACGCGGACGGAGGCGAGGTGATCGACCAGGAAAAGGTCAACGCCCTTGTGGACGAAGCCCTCGCGCATGGAGTGAATTATTTCGACACATCGCCCGTGTACCTTCGCGGCGAATCGGAAAGGGCCACCGCAGAAGCGCTCTGCCGCCACCCGCGCGAAAGCTGGCTGCTCGCCACCAAGCTTTCCAATTTCGCCAACGCCACCTATGAGAATTCCGTCATGATGTACCGCCGCTCGCTGGAGATATTCAAGACGGACCACATAGACTACTACCTGTTGCATGCGATCGGCAGCGCCGAAGACTTCAAACGCCGCTTCGGCGACACCGGCATAATGGATTTCCTGCTGAAGGAAAGGGAGAAAGGCCGTATAAGGCACCTCGGATTCTCGATCCACAGCCACAAGGAAGGCTTCGATTCCATGATGGAACTGCACCCTAAGTACCACTGGGACTTCGTGCAGATCCAGATGAACTACATAGACTGGACCCACGCAGGCGGCCGCAACACCAACGCCGACCACATGTACAATGAGCTCACGGCGCGCGGCATCCCCGTGGTGATCATGGAGCCGCTGCGCGGCGGGGCGCTCGCGTCGCTGACCAAGAGCCAGACGGCCAGGCTGAAAGCCGTCGAGCCCGACATGAGCGTGGCCTCATGGGCATTCCGCTTCGTGGGAAGTTTCCCCAACGTGCTGACCGCCCTCAGCGGAATGACCTACAAGGAGCACCTGGACGACAACCTGAAGACTTTCTGCGACTTCAAGCCCCTCTCTGAAGAAGAGTTCGCAATGCTGGAGGAGATAGCGGACGAACAGGCGAAATTCCCTCTGGTGGGCTGTACAGGGTGCCAGTATTGCATGCCATGCCCCTACGGGATTGATATTCCGGGCGTGTTCCGATTCTACGACCGCAGCGTCGTGGACGGCACTTATATAAAAGGACCCGGGCAGGAGCGCTACGCCCGTGCGCGGAAGAGGTTCCTGGCCGAATATGACAAAGCCGTCGAGTCCGTCAGGCAGGCTGACCACTGCATTTCATGCGGAAAATGCATGAGCTCCTGCCCCCAGCACATACGCATTCCGCGTGAGCTTCAAAGAATCGATAAATATATTGAAGAAATCAAGCAGGAAAAGTTTAATCCTTAAAGAAAAAGTGCCGATTTTTCATGAATCATTTATTTAAATATTTAAAAACGGAACGGGATTTCAGCCGGAAACCGTGCATTGACGACTTGAAATCAACAATTTGGCCGCATAAAATTTGGAATTGTAAAAAATTATTCCGACCTTGCGGCCTAATTTGCAATATTACTTTTAAGTTTGAACTAAAGCTTAGTTAGTATAATTTTTTGTTTAATTTAACGCAACGCTTATGAAAAAAGCTAAACTGTTCTTCAGCGCTTTGTTCCTGCTTCTTGGCGTGACGCTCTCAGCTCAGAACGTCAATATCAAGGGTACGGTCAAAGATGCATCCAACGGTGATGGCATTCCCTTTGCGGCCATTCAGGTCAAAGGCACCAGCACCGGTACGACCACGGATGCGAACGGAGCATTCAGTTTTTCTGCCCCGTCCAACGCAACGCTCATCTTCTCCTCCATCGGTTACATCGCGGAGGAAGTAGCGATCAACGGACGCAGCCAGATCAACGTTTCCCTGCGTCAGGACGCCGAAGTCCTCGGTGACGCAATCGTTGTTGGTTACGGTTCCGCCAGGAAAGTCGGCAACCTCGTAGGTACAGTCACCACCGTGACCTCCGACGTCGTCCGCAACGCTCCTGCAGCATCTGCACTCGACAACCTTCAGGGCCAGGTGGCCGGTCTGAGTGTTCTCACCACCGGTGGTATCGCAGGTGACAACGCTGTCTCCCTGCAGCTCCACGGTATGGGCTCCCTCGGCTCCAGCACCACTCCGCTCTACATCATCGACGGTATCCCGTCCTCCAGCCGCACCATCATGGCGATGAACCCTAACGACATTCTCTCCATCTCGGTGCTCAAGGACGCATCCTCCACTTCCATCTACGGTGCCCGTGCAGCTAACGGTGTCGTCTTCGTGACCACCAAGTCCGGCTCCTATGACCAGAAGGCCCGCGTGACCGTCCGTTCGCAGTATGGTATTTCCACCATCGCCAACATGCAGTTCTATGACAACTTCATGTCCGGCGACGAGTTGAAAGACTTCTGGCTGCGCACCGGTCAGTTCACCGCCGCCCAGATCAAGGCCAACTACACCGACAAGGGCTACACCGCCAACACCAAGTGGCATACCATCTTCCAGCAGTTCAACAATCCCCAGTACCAGAACGACGTCACCATCGAAGGCGGCGGTTCGAAGGTCGCCTACCTCATCAGTGCTTCCCAGTATCATCAGAGAGGTACTTCCGTGGGCAACTTCTACGATCGCTACACCGTCCGTTCCAACGTCCAGGGACACCCGAAGGATTGGCTCAAGGTTGGTGTCAACCTCAACCTCTCCGGCGACCAGAACCAGCAGAACGGCAACTGGAACAATGCAGCCTTCTCCGATGCAGGCGCATACCTTTCCGGTGGTCTTTCCTATATGTACAACCCTCTCTATCCCGCCTACAACGAGGACGGAGAGCTCTATCCTGTCAAGTTCCCCACCGGCGCCTCCAACCCTTATTATTATATGGAGACCTACCCCGACGTGACCAACCGTTACGGCCTGAATGGCGGCGCTTATGTTGAAATCGAGCCCATCAAGAACCTCAAGTTCCGTTCCCAGCTCGGTACCGACACGATGTTCTACTTCGACAACTGGTCATCCCTGCCTTCCAGCAAACTGCGCAGCGGCAAGGGAGCCAAGGGCAAGAGCGCCCAGATGACCTCCAACAACACCATCACCAACACGATTGAGTACGGTGCCACCATCGCAAACGATCACCGCTTCTCAGTGCTGGCAGGTCACGAAGGCATCAGCAACTGGTACGACTATTTCTCCGCTTCTTCATCCGGCCAGACCGAAGACCGTCTCCTTATCCTCCAGCAGGGTACCCAGGACTCCAAGTCCGTGAGCGAAGCTTCCCAGGCCAGCAAGTTCCTTTCCTTCTTCGGCCACGCCGACTACAGCTACGCCAGCAAGTACTTCTTCGACGCCACCATCCGTAACGACGCATCTTCCCGTTTCGGTAAGAACGTCCGTAACGCTCTGTTCTGGTCTGTCGGTGCCCGCTGGAACCTCAGCAAGGAAGGTTTCATGAAGGAAGCCAACTGGATCAAGAACGCCAGCCTCAAGGCCAGCTACGGTACCCAGGGTAACGCCGAAATCGGTAACTACAGCCACCTTGCCCTCATCGGCACGATGACCAACTACAACGACGGCAACTCTTGGGCAGTCGGCCAGCCTTCCAACAAGGACCTCACCTGGGAGAAGCAGTCCCTGCTCTCCGTCGGAGCAAGCGCCCGCTTCTTCGACATGGTGGACCTCGAGGTTGAGTTCTACGACCGTACCACCAAGGACATGTTGATGGATGTTCCTTATCCCTACACCAGCGGCTTCAGCGAGCTGACCGCCAACGTGAGTGGACTGAAGAACACCGGTGTCGACATCACCCTCGGCGTTGACATCATCCAGACCCCTGACGCCTACCTGCGCTTCAACACCAACTTCAACTACAACAAGGAGAAGGTGTCCGAGCTCTTCGAGGCAGCATGGGACGAAGACCTCCAGAGGTATCGCTGGATCATGGCATCCGAAGGCCTCGCATACATTCAGGGCCAGCCTGTGGCATTCTACTGCCCTATCTATGCAGGTATCGATCCTGAAGACGGCGCCCCTATGTGGTATGTGCCCGGCGACGATCCCGACATCACCACCAAGGACAAGACCACCAAGGACTTCGACGAGGACGCCCTCATGCAGAACACCGGCCTGCAGCTCACCGCTCCCATCGTCGGTGGTTTCGGCCTGCGCGGCGGCTGGAAGTTCCTCTCCTTCGCAATGGACTTCGCCTACGTGCTCGGAAAGACCCTCATCAACAATGACCGTTACTTCTACGAGAACGTGAACCAGTTCTCAACATACAACCACCTCAAGTACGTCAGCGACTACTGGACTCCCAGCAACAAGGACGCCATGTATCCCGACTGGACCAAGGGCTATGTGATGCAGTTCGATACCCACCTGTATGAAGATGCATCCTTCCTCCGCCTGAAGAACCTCCAGTTCGGCGTCGCTCTCCCCAACAAGTGGCTCGAGGCCCAGAAACTCTTCGACAGCGTCAAGCTCACTTTCACCGGACGTAACCTCTTGACCTTCACCAACTACACCGGTTTGGATCCTGAAATCAGCGGCAACTTGACCTACGGCCGTGTAGGCAATAGCAAACAGTATCTCGTCGGTCTTGAGTTCACCTTCTAAAATATCGCAGCAATGAAAAGAATATTTACATACATCATTTCGGCTGTCGCTTCAGTCTCCCTGCTCGCATCCTGCGACCTGGACATCTACCCTATCAGTTCCATCGCCTACGATGAGGACGCCCAGCTCATTCAGACCGCTGCCAACCTCACCGCTCTCGAGAATGGTTTGCTCCAGTCTTACAGAACCTACCAGATGGGTGAGTTCACCATCGCCAGCGAAGTCGAGATGGACTGCTTCAACGCAACCATCGACTATGGTAACAACTACGGCGGCATCCACAAGACCGACTACAACTTCACATCCAGCGACTACTATGTCGAGGATTACTGGAGCTATAGCTACAGCGCTATCAAGAACTACAACATCTTCATAGCTTCCGCCGACAACGTGAGCGACGACCTCAAGGAAGCTGCGGCAGTTGCAAAGGGCGAAGCCTACTTCCTCCGCGCAGCCACCTACCTCAACCTTGCCCGTCACTTCGGTAAGGCCTACAAGGCCGCTTCCGCCGGCACCGACCTCTGCGTGCCTCTCGTGCTCGTGTACGATCAGGCCGAGAAGCCCGCTCGCGCCACCGTCCAGGCCGTTTACGAACAGATCAAGGCCGACCTCGACCAGGCTGCCACTCTCCTGGCAGGTGTCAAGGGTGAGCCCCGCAAGGACAGGCCCAGCATCGACGCCGTCAACGCTCTGTACGCCCGCTACTATCTTGATATAGCCGACTACAAGAACGCCGCCGCCTTTGCCCACAAGGTGATCGACACCAACGCCTACACCCTCGCTGCCACCGCTGAGGCGATGACCGCCGAGTATGTCAACGACGAAGGCACCGAGCCCATCTACCAGGTCCATGCCCGCCTCGCTGAAGGCACCAACGCCAATGTCGCCTACACCTACTATCAGGCAGACGACACCAAGGGCAAGATCTTCAGGCCTTATTTCATCCCCACCAAGACCGTCATCGACGCCTATGATGCTGGCGACCTCCGTTTCGGCGCATGGTTCGACAACAAGGAGTGGGTCCTGATGAACGGCAGCTTCGTCCAGGGTCAATTCTATGTGTTCACGAAGTACTGGGGCAATCCCGCCCTCACTTCCAACCTCAGGAACGGCCGTCAGGCTCCCAAGCCCTTCATGATTGGTGAGCAGTATCTGATCGCCGCCGAGGCAGAGCTTGCTGCAGGCAATGCTGCCGCAGCCAAGGCAGACCTCAATGTCCTCCAGGCCGCCCGTGCAGCCACCCAGACAGAGGCCACCGTCGACAACATCCGCAAGGAGTGGCTCCGTGAGACCGTCGGTGAAGGATACCGTATGACTTGCCTCAAGCGCTGGGGTATCGGCTACAACAAACGTCCCATGCAGACCGGTGCCGAAAATATTGTCAACACCGGCGACGTGTTCGACGGCAAGGTCTTCAAGGCCGACGACTATCACTTCCAGTGGCCTATCCCTTCGCACGAGAGGAAGATCAACAAGAATCTGGTGCAGAACGATGGCTATGACATTTCTGAATAATTCTAAAACAGCAAGGAAATGAAAACTATCTATAAAGTATTGATTGGCGCAGCCGCCCTTGTTGCTCTTCTTTCTTCCTGCAACAATAAGATAGAATATAAGAGCGTGCCCTTCGTGGTGCTGGGCTCCAAGTCTGCAAACGTCAAGGAAGACGCCGGAAAAGTGAGCGTGGATGTTGTCGCATGCAACCTCACCGCCCCTTGCACCGTCACCTATACTATCAAAGGTGATGCAGTTGCCGGTAAGCACTATAAGATGGCTGACAACAGCGGCGTGATCAACTTCAACGAAAGCGGTAGCCAGACCATCGAGTTCGAGATCATCAACCATCCCAACGAGTATCTTGGCAATGCAAGCCTCAAGCTTGAAATCGCCGAAGTCTCCGAAGGTGTTGAGATCGGAGCCGTGAAGGCCTTCTCGATGAATATCCTCGACAACGACATCCCCGTCGACTGGACATTCGTCGAAGGACAGTGGACCGCCCAGGATTATGAGGACGGCGCTCCTTCCGGATCTGCCTACAAAGTGGACATCAAGAAGATTGACGAGACCACCGTGTCCATGATCAACCTATGGGACGGCGGCACCGCCATCACCGGCACCATTTCTTTCGATAAGGCTGCCAACACTGCAACCATGGGCTTCACTCCTATGCAGAACATCTTCGATGCTACCGCATATGGCTATGGTCAGCTCATGCTCCTCGGCCACAACGGGGACAACTGGTCCACCACCGCTCCCGCACAGGCCTCCGTTACAGCAGCAGGTATCGAGATGGGTCCTTGGGGCCTCCTCATCACTGCCGGTCAGTACGCAGGTTATCTCTATGGTGGCTACACCACTACTTTCACAAAATAATTTGTGATTAAACTTTTAAAAGCCCGCTCCCGTCAAGTTGGTCGGGAACGGGCTTTTATTAAAAAACAAAAAAATGAAAAGAATCCTTTTGCTTATTGCGGCCATCTGCTTTATCACTCCCCTCTTCGCGGCCACTCCGTTCGAGCCCAGGGAGACCTGGCCATATTTATACGAGAACTTCATGCCCGGAGCCGTGAGGACCAGCAGCGGAGCCCTGATAGCAGAGGGTAAGTACAACGTCTGCATTGCCGACGGTTCGCTGCACTACATTGCCGAGGACAAGGTGATGAAAGCGGACATGGCATCCATCTTCACCGCAATGGTGGGAGAAGACGTGTACGTGAAAGTCCGGGGCGCAATGTACAAGGTCCTGGCAGAGAACGACTACGGCAGCATCATTGAAGGAGTGGAAGTGGATTGGGACGAGATGAACAAAGTCGAGGTTGGATACGGAGTGTCCGTATCTTCTTCCTCCAAGCACGGGCTCAACGTTTTCGCCCTTGAAAGCGGCGGCAACGTCAACATCCTCAACGAACGGATCCAGGTGGTCCAGGACAACAAGATGCGCGGCAAAGTGGTTCCCCTCAAGGTGACCACATACATTTATTGCCACAACCGCCTCACCCGCGCAAGCAAATCCGACGTGCTCGACCTTCCGGGCATAGACAAGAAGGATGCGGGAGATTTCATCAAGAAGGAAAAAATCAAGTGGAGAAAGACCGACTCTCTCCTCAAGGTGCTTGAATACATAGGCACACACACAGCAGAATAATCCGCTATGCGAAAACTTTTCTTGCTTTCAACGCTTCTGGCAATCGCATCCTGTACTGTACAGATGCCGGTGGAGCCGGAATCGGAAGTCCGGGAGCAAAACTCCACGGCCATCATTCCCGGGGAACTCGAAGTGGAGTTTTCCGAGGAAATGATTGCCCGGCTGGAGGCCGGTTTCAAAGCCGGAAGCCTTGAGACAAAATCTCCGGGCCTCAATTCAGCCTTTTCGTCTCTCGGCGTATATTCAGTTGAACGCATTTTCCCCGATGCCGGAGAGTGGGAGCCTCGCCATCGCAAGGCCGGCCTGCACCGCTGGTATCGCATCAAATACAACCCCGAGGTCATTGCTACCAAGGCCGCCAACGATTTCTATGGCGTGCCGGGAGTGGATTACGCCGAGCCCTGCCGTAAAATCAAACTGACGGGCTTCTTCGACGATCCCATGGCAGACAAGCAGTGGGCGCTCTACAACGACGGCCAGCCGAGCTCAACCCACAGCGCCGGATATGACGTCAATGTCTATCCTGTCTGGGAACGCTTCTCGACAGGCAGCAGCGACGTGATAGTGGCCGTGCTTGATGAGGGCGTGCAGCTGGACCATCCGGACCTCAGACAGTGCACAATCCCGGGTGGAACAGACGGCAGCAAATCGTTTGTCGACGGGTATGTCGGGTATAATATCATTCAAGGCGACCACGGGACGCACTGCGCCGGCGTGATTGCCGCATCCAATGACAACGGATTAGGAATCAACGGAATAGCGGGCGGAAGCAAAGGTAAGCCCGGCGTGAGAATCATGTCCTGCGTCATACTCATGGACGACCCCAACGAGCCCGGTAAGACCCTGAACGGCTCTTCCTACGATGGCATGGTGTGGGCGGCCGACCACGGCGCCATTATATCCAGCAACAGCTGGACCTATGTCTATGAAAGCGAAACCGACGCATCCAGGGGAAGGGTGGGCAGCATGGGCGCCGCCATTGATTATTTCATAGAATATGCCGGATGCGACAAGGAAACCGGCAACCAGAGGCCGGACAGCCCGATGAAGGGAGGCGTCGTCATTTTTGCCGCCGGTAATGACGGATGGCAGCATGCATGGCCGTCCATGTACGACAAAGTCATAGCAGTGGGCGCCATCGGATCCAAAGGCAGCAGGGCTTATTACTCCAATTTCGGAGACTGGGTGGATATATGTGCCCCGGGCGGTGACGCCAAGGTCGGGCCGCAGATATTGAGCTGCGTGTCCGGCAGCAAATACGGAAACATGCAGGGCACTTCGATGGCCTGCCCGCACGTGAGCGGTGTGGCAGCGCTTATTGTATCCCATTTCGGCGGGCCCGGTTTCACCAACGAAATGCTTGTCGAAAGGCTACTTAAAGGCGCCAGCACAAAGAAGGCTCCGTACCTGGGCAAAGTGGGTCCGCTTGTGGATGCCATGGGTTCTTTCACCTACGACAGCACCGTCGCCCCGGATCCTGCGGATGCCGTGAAATGCAGCGCCACATCCAATTATATCACCTGCACATGGAAAGTCACGGCCGACCGGGACGATGTCAAGACCTATGGCTACAGGGTCTTCGTGTCTTCCGACCGAAGCGACTTTGAAAGCCTGGATCCGGCCGTCGTCCCGCAGGGGCTCCGATACTCCGACGTGGAGGTTTTGCGCGTGCCAGTAGGCGAAGACATATCCGTGACCCTGGACGACCTGGGTTTTGAGACCGACTACTACCTTGCCGTGGCCGCATACGACTATGCCGGCAATTTCTCCGCATTGTCCGGTATTTCCGAAATAAGGACCGGCGTCAACTCCGCCCCGGTAATCACTCTCCCCAGCGACCTTGCCCTGACCTACAAAGCTTTTGAAAAGCGCACGTTCGAGATTTCCATCTCCGAACCGGACAACCACGAATTCAAGGTTTCTACCGACTCAGACTCCGATGCCTTCTCGTCCTGGTTCTCCAATAATGTTTTGCATTGCACCATCGACGCCCTTAAAGCTGAATACGGCACCCACACCGTCGTGATCACGGCTACCGACAAATACGGTCTTGCCGCCACATACAAACTGACCTACGAAGTGCTGGCCAACCATGCGCCGGAGGTTATCGGGAGCGTTGAGAACATATTTTTCAGCGCCATAGGCGCATCGAAGGAAAAGTCTCTGGCCGAACTGTTCCGTGATGCAGACGGAGAGACGCTGGACTACAACTACAGCAATTCCGTTGCCGGCGTTGCCCATCTCTATCCCACCGAAGGCATAGTGCGCATATCCGCCACCGGTTTCGGTCTGACGGAATCCACCATCACCGCCACCGACGCCCGCGGCGAGAGCGCAGTCGTGCGCTTCCGCATTTTCGTGCAGAATCCCGGACGCGCCGTGGATATCTATCCCAACCCGGTGAAGACGCAGTTGAACATTCGTCCTGCATCTGAAGGGCAGCTTGAAGTCACCATCACCAACAAGATTGGCGCTGTGGTGTATTACGGAAAGAGCGACGTCTCTCCGTTCTATCCCTTGGAAATAAATGTAAAGGACTTTGTCCCTGGCTCATATTCAGTCCGTATCAATGGCGCCGGCATCGACGGTTCCTACACCATCGTCAAAATCTAAGCTTATGAGAAGACTGATTATCACCACAATAGCGCTAATGGGCATCACGCTCGGCGCCGCGGCGCAAAGCGTTCCTTCATTGCTGATCCCCACGGACAGCCGTTCGCTGGCCATGGGCGGCGTGGCCCGTCCGCTGACAAACTCCAGCGCGCTGGACGCCCAGGGCTTCTTCGGATTGTGGGCTCCCAATAATATCAAGAGCACTATGACGGGGGGCGACGTGTCCGTCTGCCTTGGCCGCAGCGTCCTTCTGACCCTTGAAGGCAAGGCTTTCCTGGACACTCCCTATGAAGAGACCGGGGATCAGGGCAACGTGAAGAACACCTTCCGGCCTTACGACTTCAATATTGCGCTCGGAGGCGCGTACTTTATCAGCGATTGGTTCTACGCCGGCATGAAACTGCGGGCGGTGACTTCGTTCCTTTCCAACAAAGGCAAAGGAAGCGCCTTCTGCGGTGATATTTTCGCCGGCTATGGCGGAGATAAATGGTCCGCCTCCCTTGCAGGCCGCAATTTGGGCACTAAAATCGACTACGGCAGCGGTGCGCACGCCCTGCCCGCCCTGGTGGCTGTGAACGGCGAATATCGCCCCCTGGAGGGCCTTAAAGCCGGTGCCGAGGTGGATTATCTGTTCAGCGGGGCGCTTATGGCTGCCGCCGGTGTTGAATACGGCTTCGCAGACATGGTGTTTGCAAGGGCCGGTTTCCACTACGGCGACCCGGCCAAAGCCCTTCCCACCTTCGCTTCCGCCGGCATAGGCGGCAAGTTTATGGGGATCCGCCTGGACGCCACCATTCTGTTCCTCTCCGAAACCCTCGGAAACAGTTTCCTTGTAAGCCTGGGATACGCCTTCTAACGGGCGGCGCCGCCGACGAGATCGAGTATCTCGGCGGTGATTTTCTGCTGGCGGCCCTTGTTATATTCGAGCGTGAGTTCGGCGAGCAGGCTCTCGGCGTTGTCGGTGGCCGCCTGCATCGCTATCATGCGGGCGGCATGCTCGGCGGCGGCCGAATCGAGCAGCGCTCCGTAGAGCTTCAGGTCCAGCACCTGGGGAAGCAGCGTCTCCATCAGTTCCTCCCGCGACGGCTCCAGGATGTACTCCTCAGAGGAAAGATTCTTCGCTTCGCTCAGAATGACAGAAGTAGGATCGGGAGCACCTCTGTCATCCTGAGCGGGAGCGAAGGATCTCTCTTCGCCAAGGAACGGCTCCACCACCACCTCCTGACGGCTGGTGCTGACGAAGTGATTGTAGACCAGCAGCACGCGGGATACGGCGCCGTCGTCGAAAAACTGCCTGAGCTCGGCGGAAATAGCGGCGGCCGGATTGAACTCAGGCTGGGCCATCAGATGGGAATAGTCGCGGGCTGCGGGGCTGCCGGCCTTCTTCATGGCCTCGGCCACCTTCTTTCCGAAGGCCCAGACCTCCAGGGGGCCGCCGGCATCCTCGATGGCGTCCTTCAACTTCTTGATCAGATTGTTGTTGAACGCCCCGCACATGGAACTGTTGCTGGAAAAGGCGAGAATCACGGTCTTGCCTTCCCCGGTTTTCCCCTTGCAGACGCTGCCGGATGCTACTTCGGAAAGTATCTTGAGCAAGGCCTCCTCGTAGGGACGCAGGGCCTCGATAGCCCGCTGGGCCTTCCTCAGCTTCGAGGAGGCCACGAGCTTCATCGCCGAAGTGATCTTCAGCGTCCCACGCACGGAGGCGATACGGTCTTTTACTTCCCTAAGAGTCGACATACGTCGCTTGCAATGCCGTTTATGCGTTTTTCGGCGCCGTCGGACACGACGCCGGCTTCGAGTTCACTGAGGATATCCGAGCAGGACGCCCTCATCCGTTCGAGGAAAAGGCGCTGGAATTCAATGACCTGGCCCACCTCGATGTCGGCCATGAGCCCCCTTGTGCCGCAATACAGTATGGCCACCTGCTCGCCCACAGGCATAGGTGAATATTGGGGCTGGATCAGGAGCTGGTTGTTCTTGCGGCCCTTGTCGAGGGCCATCGCGGTGACCTTGTCGAGGTCGGATGAGAACTTGGAGAAGGACTCCAGCTCGGCGAACTGCGCCTGGTCTATTTTCAGGGTGCCGGCCACCTTCTTCATGCTCTTCACCTGGGCTGCGCCGCCCACACGGGACACGGAAATGCCCACGTTGACGGCAGGACGGAAGCCTGCGTTGAACAAAGCGCTTTCCAGGTAGATCTGTCCGTCCGTGATGGAAATCACATTGGTGGGGATATACGCCGACACGTCTCCGGCCTGCGTCTCGATGATGGGCAAAGCGGTCAGGGAGCCGCCGGCTTTGACGCGGCCACGCAGCGACTCCGGAAGGTCGTTCATCTGCTCGGCCACCTCCTGCTGCGAAATAATCTTGGCCGCACGCTCCAGAAGACGGGAATGGAGGTAGAAAACGTCGCCCGGATAGGCTTCGCGGCCGGAGGGACGGCGAAGGATAAGCGAGACCTCGCGGTAGGCCACGGCCTGCTTGCTGAGGTCGTCGTAGACCACCAGGGCATGCCGGCCGGTGTCGCGGAAGTACTCCCCTATCGCCGCTCCGGCGAAAGGCGCATAGTACTGAAGGGCGGCGGGATCGGCCGCGGTGGCTGCCACTACTATGGTGTAGTCCATGGCGCCTTTCTCGCGAAGGGTCTGCACTATCGAGGCCACAGTGGAGCCCTTCTGGCCCACTGCAACGTAGATGCAATAGACGGGATTGCCCTCCAGGAAGCCTTTGCGCTGGTTGATGATGGTGTCGATTGCGATGGCGGTCTTGCCGGTCTGGCGGTCGCCGATTATAAGCTCGCGCTGGCCACGGCCGATAGGAATCATCGAGTCTATGGCCTTCAGGCCTGTCTGCAGGGGCTCATGGACCGGCTCGCGGAAGATAACGCCGGGCGCCTTGCGCTCCAGCGGCATGCGCACCGTCTCGCCCTGCACGGGGCCGAGGCCGTCGAGCGGCGAGCCGATGGGATCGACCACCCTGCCCACGAGGCCTTCGCCCACATCGATGCCGGCGATGCGGCCCAGACGGCGCACGCGCATGTTCTCCTTGACCGGGTCGGTCGGACCCAGAAGCACCGCGCCCACGTTGTCTTCCTCGAGATTCATCACCACGGCCTTCACGCCGCAGTCGAACTCGAGGAGTTCGCCCGCCTCGGCCTTCGAAAGGCCGTAGATACGGGCCACGCCGTCGCTGACTGTGAGCACGCTGCCGACTTCCTCATATTTTAGCGAAGTATCCACTCCCTTGAGCTGTTCGAGGAGTATGTCAGAGATTTCGCTTGCCTTGATTGAGTTTTGTGCCATCGTTAGACTATCCTGTTGTTCTTTTCAATAAAATTGCGTTCCAGCAGTTCGAACTGCCGGCGCACGCTTGCGTCCAGCATCATCCCGCCCACTTCCACTCTGTAGCCGCCTATCAGCGAAGGGTCCACGTCGGATTCCAGCAGCACCTTGGTGCCGGTGGAGGATTCTATGGTCTCGCGCACCTGCTTCTCAAGGGCCTCGGAAGGCACTGCAGAAGTGAGTATGACGTGCGAAAGGCCAGTGGCTTCGCAGTGGAGGTCCACGAAAGTGCGCAATATCCTCTGCAGGTAGGGAGTGCGGTCGTTGCGGACCAGGAGCATGAGGAATGCATGCAGGTCCGGCTCCATCGGGGACGGCAGGCTGGAAGGGTCACGAAGCATCCGGAGCACCTGGGCGCATACCCTATCCCCGCTCCCGTTCTCCTGCGTGAGGCGCAGGAGTGCGGTGGCGTAGCGCTTTGTGATTGCTCCCGAATTCATCCTAATTCAATTTAGCCTGCTGTGCTTCCTCGGCGTAACGCTTAAGCAGCGCCTGCTGCTCAGGAGTGGATTCCAGTTTTTCCCGGACCACTTTTTCAGCCACGGCCACCGACAGGGCGGACACTTCCGAACGGAGCTCGCGCATGGCGGACTCCTTCTCCACTGCGATTTCGGCGCGGGCGCTCCGGATAATATCGGCAGCTTCCGCCTGAGCCTTTTCCCTGGCTTGCTCGAGTATGGCCTCACGGGTGCGGGACGCCTCCCTGAGCATCTTGTCCTGCTCGGAGCGTGTCTCCTCCAGCATCTGCTCCCGCTGCCGGGCAGCTTCATCGAGGCTCGCCCGCGCCTTCTCGGCCATGCGGAGGGATTCTTCGATATGATCGGAGCGCTGCCGCACGGCCTTGGTGATCACGGGAAAGCCGAACTTTGCCAGGACGAAGAACACAGCCCCGAAAATCAGGACCATCCAGAAAAGCAGGCCGAAATCTGGTGTGATGAGGGACATACCTAATTGTTGACTGCAAGAAGACACACCAGCACGCCGAAGAGACACACGCCTTCGATGAGTGCACCGATGATGATGGCGGTCAGACGCAGGTGGCCGGCCAGTTCGGGCTGGCGGGCGGATGCTTCCATGGTGGACTTGGCAAGTTTGCCGATACCGATTGCAGCCGCGATGGCCACTATGCCGGCGCCGATGGCACCGCCTAATTTACCGAGAGCTGCTGCTTGAAGAATTGTTCCTAACATAATATGGGTGTTTTAATTGGTTTCCGTTTCGGGATGCTGGTGCGCAAGTCCGATGAATACGGACGAGAGCATGGTGAACACATAGGCCTGCAGGAATGCCACAAGGAGTTCCAGAACGTCCAGGAAGATGCCTATCAGCACGGCCATGAAAGAGAGCGAGCCGTTGATGGCCGGGCCGAGCTTGACGGTCAGGAACACTATGGCTATGGTGCTCAGGAGCATGATGTGGCCGGCCATGATGTTCGCGAAGAGCCTTATCATCAGGGAGAAGGGCTTGGTGAACATCCCTATTATCTCGATGGCGGGCATGATGGGGATGGCCTTCAGGAAGATGGGAACGTCCGGCCAGAGTATGTCCTTCCAATAGTGTTTGTTGCCGAAGAGGTTGACGGCAAGGAAGGTGAAGAGGGCCATGGCCATCGTGACGGCAATGTTGCCGGTGATGTTGGCGCCTCCCGGGAACACTGGGAGTATTCCCATCAGGTTGTTTATCAGTATGAAGAAGAACGCCGTCAGCAGGTAGGGGGAGAATTTCTTGTATTCAGGGCCCACCGCCTCCTTGATGACCTCGTTCTCTATCATCACGATCACGGGCTCCAACAGGCCTGCGATGCCCCTGGGAGCCTCTTTCAGATAGTCGTGCCTGCGATACCAGCGGGCGCAGAGCAGAATGAGCGCGACCAGCAGCACGCTGTCTATCAGCAGGCCGCAGACGTTTTTGGTTATGGATATGTCGAAAGGCCTGGAGCCGTCGGAGGCCCGGACTATCTTGCCTTCATGGGCATCGCCCTTGGGAGCTATACGGTAGCCGTCGAAGGCTGCGCCGTGGGCCAGCTTTTCGCTGCTGAAGACGTGGAGGCCGCCGTCGATGATGATGCAAGGCAGGGGGATGGAGACGTGCTTGCCGTTGATGGTAGTGATATGCCATTCGTAGGCGTCCCCGATATGCCCGAAAATGTATTCCTGCATATCGAGGGGGCTACTGTCATCCTGAGCGCCGGCGAAGGATCTCACGGAAGACAGCAGAAGCATGCACAGCCCCAGAACTATGAACCTACCTGCGCGCATACAGTGAGTAATCCGTCTTCAAGTATCATGGATCCGGAGCGTATGGCGATGGCCGACTTCACGCCGGCGGCCTTCCAGATCACTTCGCCTTTGTCGAGGGAGGAGATAATCGGGGCGTGCCCGGGAAGGACTTCGAAACTGCTGAGCGAGCCTGGGAGCCAGACTGCATCGACAGGGCCTTCGAAAGCCGTGCCTTCCGGGGTCAGAACCCTGAGTGTCAAGTCCTTGAACTTCATTTCGCAGCCTCCAGTATCTTGCGTCCCTTTTCTATCGCTTCTTCTATGGTGCCGACATTGAGGAAGGCCTGCTCGGGCAGGTCGTCACATTCGCCGTCCAGTATCATGTTGAAGCCCTTGATAGTGTCCGCGATGTCCACCATCACGCCGGGCACGCCGGTGAACTGCTCCGCCACGGCGAAAGGCTGCGAGAGGAAACGCTGCACGCGGCGGGCCCTGTTGACAGTCTGCTTGTCTTCGTCGGAAAGTTCGTCCATGCCGAGGATGGCGATTATGTCCTGCAGCTCCTTGTTGCGCTGGAGTATCTGCTTCACCCTCTGGGCTGTGCGGTAGTGCTCCTCGCCCACGATGTTGGGATCCAGGATGCGGGAGGTCGAATCCAGGGGATCCACGGCGGGATAGATGCCGAGGGCCGTGATCTTGCGGCTGAGGACCGTGGTCGCATCGAGGTGGGAGAAGGTGGTGGCGGGAGCCGGGTCGGTGAGGTCGTCAGCAGGCACATAGACGGCCTGGACGGAGGTGATGGAGCCGTTCTTGGTGGATGTGATACGCTCCTGCATCGAGCCCATTTCGGTGGCCAGGGTGGGCTGGTAGCCCACTGCGGAGGGCATGCGGCCGAGAAGTGCGGACACCTCGGAGCCGGCCTGGGTGAAACGGAATATGTTGTCGATGAAAAAGAGTATGTCGTGAGGAGCGTCGGGCTCACGGCTGTCGCGGAATGACTCCGCAAGCGTGAGGCCGCTGAGGGCCACTGAGCTACGGGCTCCCGGGGGTTCGTTCATCTGGCCGAAGACCATGGACACCTGCGACTTCCCCACTTCTTCGGGATCCACTTTGGAGAGGTCCCAGCGGCCTTTCTCCATCTCTTCCTTGAAGGCCTTGCCGTAGCGGATGACGTCGGATTCTATCATCTCGCGCAGGAGGTCGTTGCCCTCGCGGGTGCGCTCACCCACGCCGGCGAACACAGAGAAGCCGTTGTGTTTCTTTGCGATATTGTTGATCAGCTCCTTGATCAGCACGGTCTTGCCCACGCCGGCACCGCCGAAAAGGCCGATCTTGCCGCCCTTGAGGTAGGGCTCCAGCAGGTCGATGACCTTGATGCCGGTGAAGAGGACTTCCTGGGAAGTGGCGAGGTCTTCGAACTTGGGCGGCTCGCGATGGATGGGCAGGGCGCCTTCGCGGCTCAGCTCCGACAGGCCGTCGATGCGTTCGCCGGTCACGTTCATCACGCGTCCGCGGATTTGGGTGCCGACGGGCATGGCGATGGGCTGGCCGGTGCTCACCACTTCAAGGCCCCGGCTGAGGCCGTCGGTGGAATCCATGGCCACGCAGCGCACGGTCTCTTCACCGATGTGCTGCTGCACCTCGATGGTGAGCGTGCGCCCGCCGGGCACGAATACGGTCAGCGCCTCGTGGATGCCGGGAAGGGCCGCGGACGATTTGTCTTCGGACGTGAAATGCACGTCCACCACGGGACCGATAATCTGTGAAACTATGCCTCTTGCCTGTTCCATAACTAAGATTCTTGATTGGGCGTTGCGGTGCTTTCTTCGTGTTCCCTCTGGGCGCGGAGCACGGACACGGAGCGCTTCAGCTGGAAGCCGCTGCCGAGGTATTTGGTGCGGACGTCATCGTCGGCGGCGAGGGATTCGGGAGTCCCCTGCTGGAGTATGGTGCCTTCATAGAGGAGGTAGGCCCTGTCGGTGATGGCGAGGGTCTCGCCGACGTTGTGGTCGGTGATGATGACGCCTATGTTCTTGTATTTCAGCTTGGCAATGATGTACTGGATGTCTTCCACGGCGATGGGGTCCACACCGGCGAAAGGCTCGTCCAGGAGGATGAACTTGGGGTCGATGGCCAGGGCGCGGGCTATCTCGCAGCGGCGCCTCTCGCCGCCGGAAAGCTGGATACCCAGGGACTTGCGCACTTTGGAGAGGTTGAATTCGTCGATGAGGGACTCCAGGCGCTCGAGGCGTTCCTTGCGGGGTATTCCCTTCATCTCCATCACGCTCATGATGTTGTCTTCGACGGACATCTTGCGGAAGACGGAAGCGTCCTGGGGAAGGTAGCCGACGCCTTTCTGGGCGCGCTTGTACATGGGAAGCTTGGTGATTTCTTCGTCGTCGAGGAACACCTTGCCGTCATTGGGGACTATCTGTCCGGTGATCATGTAAAAGCTGGTCGTCTTTCCGGCGCCGTTGGGGCCCAGGAAGCCGACTATTTCGCCTTGCTCCACTTCCATCGACACGCCCTTCACCACGGTGCGGAGGCCGTATTTCTTGACCAGGTTTTCGCAATGAAGCTTCATCGTATATCTAATGCTAAATCTTTTACCAATTCACTTACCTCGGCATTCTTCGAAATCAGGTCCTGCGCCTTCTCCACGGGCATGTAGATCTTCGCCTCCTGCTGCTCTTCGGGAATCACTCCGGGCTCCAGGCGCACTTTAGGGCATTCCAGAAGCTTCTGGAAGCGCTCTTCGAGCTCGCGGAGCTTCTTCTCGGCTATCCAGTTCTTCTGGGCCTCGTTCACGAGGGCGAAGTCCACAATAAGGATGCCGCCTTCCTCCCTGGACTCCAGTTTCGCGTTCGCCAGGGCGTTCGAGAGGCGGGGCTGGGCCGAGTACATTCCGGCGAGCTCAGCCCACTTCGCCTGCACCGTCTCTGCGTCCGGAAGCTGCACCGGCACATCCGAAGCGGCCTCGGGGGCGAGCTCCACCGTGATTTCCTCGTCGCTCATCAGGGACGAGAGCGAGAGGCCCGCGGCCGTCTTCGCCGGCCTGCGGCGCGGCTTCGGGGTCTCGGCAACCGGCTCCGGCGCTGGCTCTGCAGGAGTGATTTCGACCTTTTCGCTCCCAATCGCCGGTTTTTCATCCGAAACGGGAGTCTTTTCGGCTATTTCGCTCCCAATTACCTCTTTTGTCTTCGCAGCGGGTATGGTATCCGGAGCTTTAGCGACACAGGGGGTCTCGGGGGGAACGCCCCCCGTCCCCTGGGGGTGCAGGGGGATAGTAGCTGGCTGCGCAGCAGCCTCGGCGGGTATACCGCCGAGGAACGCAAGCCTCATCAGGGCGAACTCTATGTGGAGACGCTGGTTGGTGGAGGCGCGGTAGCCGGCCTCGCACTGGGACACTACGCCGATTGCATCATAGAGGAATTTCAACGACGTACGCGCCGCCTGCTCGCGGTAGCGCTCGCGCAGCGAGCCGGGGAGGTCGAGCAGCGACTCCAGGCCGCCGGTACGGCTCACCAGCAGGTCGCGGAAATGCGCCCCGAGGGCCGAGATGAAATGCAGGGCGTTGAAGCCCTTGGAGAGTATCTCGTCGAAAGTCAGCAGGGCCGTGGCGTAGTCTTTCCCCAGGAAAGCGTCCACGAGCCTGAAACTGTATTCGTAGTCCAGCACGCCGAGGTTGCGGATCACGTCTTCATACTTGATATCGGTGCCGCAGAAGGCCACGGTCTGGTCGAATATGGTGAGGGCGTCGCGCATGGCGCCGTCGGCCTTGTGGGCTATCACGTGGAGCGATTCGTCGTCGACATTCACACCTTCCTTGCCGGCGATGTCGCGGAGGTTGCGCACTATGTCGGGCACGCTGATGCGGTTGAAGTCGTAGGTCTGGCAGCGGCTGAGTATGGTCGGGATTATCTTGTGCTTCTCGGTGGTGGCGAGGATGAAGATGGCATGTGCCGGGGGCTCCTCAAGCGTCTTCAGGAAGGCGTTGAAGGCCGACTGGGTGAGCATGTGCACCTCGTCGATTATGTACACGCTGTAGCGCCCCACCTGCGGAGGTATCTGCACCTGCTCCATCAGGGCCTTGATGTCCTCGACGCCGTTGTTGGACGCGGCGTCCAGCTCATGTATGCAGTATGAACGGCCCTCGCGGAACGACACGCACGACTCGCATTCGCCGCATGGCTCCATGTCGGCGGAAGGGTGCGAGCAGTTGATTGTCTTGGCAAAAATACGCGCGGCACTGGTTTTGCCTACACCTCTAGGGCCGCAGAACAGATAGGCATGCGCCAGCTGTCCGCGGAGGATGGAGTTTTTCAGGGTGCGGGCTATGTTGTCCTGCCCTATGAGGCTCTCGAAAGAATCGGGACGGTATTTGCGGGCTGATACGATATATTGAGCCATAAAAATACAGGTTGGTTCTACAAATGTAGTGAATTTTTACGTAACTTTGTTGATATGAAAAAGGCGTTAGGTTATTTTTTGTTGGTTTTGGTGCTGGTCTGCGCATCGCTCCCTCTCCAGGGGCAGAAACGCATCTACACCAAGGGCTACAAAATGCAGGACTTCAAGAGCAAAACGACAAAAGTCGTCCTCGACGCCGGCCTCCTGGGGCGCTCTGTCAGGCAGGAAGTCACCTCCCTCTGGACCATATCCCCCTATGAATTCTGCACCCCCTCCCAATACGAAAAACAGAAGACGAACCCGGACTATTACTTCCTCCACACCGAAACGATACGCGGCATAATCTACCTCACCCTCGAAAAGGGAGGCAAGCCGGACGATTCCAACGACCTTAAGAAGCCCTTCAACGTGGTCTCGGTGCCAATTACAGGCGAGCAGGACCAAAGCGGACGCGTGCACATCTACATGCCCGCCTTCATAAGTGCGATCCAGGACTACGCCGACGCAGCGATGAATTCCGAGACTGCGGCCTACACCGGCGTGAAGGCCATCTGCAAGGGCGTGCCCAGGGGCGTCACCGTGGTCAAGGACCCGGACGAGGCGGACGAAGCCTTCACCGAGCGCTTTCCCAAAACCGCCGTACAGATAATCGTGACCCCCACGGGCGACCCTTCGGACAAGCCCCGGTACCACTTCACTTTCGGCACGGAAGACTACCGTTTATACTCATTCAGATGATTTTCCCCATTCCCCACGACGCCTCTCCGGAAGAAGCGGCAGGCCTGCACCCCGGCGTACCGTTCACGGACCTCCGTGAATACATCGAGCATAAGATAGGCTCTCGCATAGAGGACATCGTGGCAGATTCCCCCGAACGCTTCCATGTGATAGAAGAAGAAGCCGTCAGGGACCTGGCCGTCATGAGTGAACTCACCCTGACCGACCGCATCCTGCGGCTCCTCCCCGGCACCCCGGACAACCCGGAGTGCGCACGTCTGCTGAAGCTTTAGATCCTGATTTTCCTGCGAAGGCCGCGGTCTTCGGCGTTGCGCGCCGCAATCAGGCGGTAGCGCCCTTTTTCCACGACCCAGGAGCCGGATTCTTCGCTCCATGAAGCCAGGTCGCTTTCCGCCACTGTCATCTCCACGGTGCAACTCTCCCCGGGCTGGAGTTCAGGGGTTTTGGCGAAGGCCTTGAGCTCGCGGGCGGGCTTGTCCATATCCCTTCCGGGAGCGGACACATAGAGCTCCACCACGTCCTTCCCTGCCCTGCCGCCGGTGTTCAGGACGTCCACGCAGACCTTCCAGGCGCCGTCCTGCCGCGCCACGCGCATGTTGCTCCATCTGAAGGACGTGTAGCTAAGTCCGAATCCGAAGGGGAAGGACACACGGTCGCGGGCTTTGGTGCAGAAATAGCGGTAGCCCACCCAGATATCCTCCTCGTAATCGGTGTAGTCGATATCCTTGACGGTGTAGTCTTTCTTGTTGCCCTCAAGTCGGCGGTAGAAGGAATAATTGAATGGCTTGTCGGCAAAGATGAGCGGGAAATTGGGAGCGGAAGGCTCGTCTTCGTAACGCTTGGAGACGGTCATGGGAAGGCGCCCGGAGGGGTTCACCGCCCCGCTGAGCACGGAAGCCACGGTGTGCCCTCCCTCTTCGCCGGGCTGCCAGCAGACCAGTATAGCGTCGGCAAGTCCTTTCCAGCTCTCCATTTCCACCACGCCGCCTATGTTGAGTATCACGGTCACTTTCTTGCCCTGGGCACGGAAGGCCTTCGAAGTCTCGCGAAGGAGCTGCAACTCCCTGTCCTGCAGCATGTAGCTATGGTAGAGGTCGCGGTCCTTGCCTTCCCCGAACACGCGTCCGAAAGTCACTACGGCGCGGTCGGCCGTACGGGCTGCGGCACGTATCAGCTCCACCGGCACCACCTCGATCGGCCGCTCCCTGTCGATCACCCATGAGTTCTTGCCGTCCACGTTCGCGCAGCGCCAGCGTTCGTCCACCATGTATGCCCCATAAAAGCCGTCCAGGCCGCTTTCGAGCGTGAAGCCCTCGTCGGCAAGGCCCTTCTGCAGGTCCACCACGTAAGGACGGTGGACATCGCCGGAGCCGGTGCCGCCGGCTATGAAGGCATATGAGGTCACGCCCAGCAGGGCCGTGATTCCGGAAGGTCCGAACGGCAGGGCGCCTTCGTTCTTGAGCAGCACCACGCCTTCGTCCGCAGCCTTGCGGCACACGGCGGCGTGGGCCTCCAGGTCGGGGGCGTCGGAGTGCTCATAACCCATGTAGGCAGGGCATTTGACTATGAGTTCAAGGGCGCGCGTGACGCTGCGGTCCACGTCTTCCATCGGCAGCCGGCCTTCCCGCACCGCGTCGATGAGGGCGTTGTAGCGGGCGTCCGAACCGGACTGGATGAGTTCGTTGCCGGCATGGATCTGGGCGGCGGTGTCGTAGCCTCCGCCCCAGTCGGTCATCACCGTGCCCTCGAAGCCCCAGTCGCCCCGGAGTATGTCGGTCAGCAGCCAGGGGGCTTCGGATGCGTGGGTGCCGTTGATGTAATTGTAAGAGGTCATCAGCGTCCACGGCTGGGCCTTGCGCACGGCGATTTCAAACACCTTCAGGTAGATTTCACGAAGGGCGCGGGCGCTCAGGCGGGCGTCGTTGTGGAGACGGTTGAGCTCCTGGTTGTTGACGGCGAAATGCTTTATGCATGCGCCCACCCCGTTGCTCTCTATTCCGTCCACCATAGCCGCAGCAGTCTCGCCGGCCAGCACAGGGTCTTCCGAATAGTATTCGAAGTTCCTGCCGCACAGCGGGTTGCGGTGGATGTTCACGCCCGGGCCGAGCAGCACGTCCACGCCATATTCCAGCACTTCGTTGCCCATGGCCCGTCCGACCTCGGTGACGAGTCCGGGATTCCAGGTGGCCGCCAGCATGGTGCCGATGGGGAAACCGGTACAGTAGAAGGTCTTGTCGGTGCCGGGGCGCGTCGGGTCTATGCGCAGGCCGGCAGGGCCGTCGGCAAGCACTATCGACGGGATGCCGAGACGCGGAATGGCGTGCGTCGCGCCAGCACTGCCCTTGACGCCTATGTCGTTGCGGCCTATGCCGTCGAAAGCAGTGGAGCCGCATCCCACCAGGATGGCGGCCTTCTCCTCCAGGGTGAGAAGTGAAACTATTTCAGGAATGTTGTCAGGCCTCAACACCGGCCCGGAAGCGGCAATCGCCGCGGCAAGGATAAAAGTGAGCATACACAAATATACAAAAAAGGCCAGGAAAAACCTGGCCCTTAATCGTTAAAAGTAATATTTTTACTTCTTCTTGACATCCTTTTCGGGGGCCTCGGGGGCGGGAACGAACTTGCCCACCTTCACGAGCTCGACGTCGAAGATAAGGAGAGAGTTGGGATCGATGCCGGGACGGCCCTGCTCGCCGTAAGCGAGGTTGGCGGGAACGTAGAGTTCGATGTGGCCGCCTTCACCGATGAGCTGCATGCCCTCGGTCCAGCCGGGAACGACGCTCTTGAGAGGGAAGCTGATAGGATCAGCATCTTCCTCGGTCTGGTCGAAGACCTTGCCGTCGATGAGGGTGCCCTTGTACTTCACCCACACGGTATCGGCAGCCTCGGGCTTGTTGTCGTTGCCGGGCTCGATGATCTTGTACTGCAGGCCGCTCTCAGTCTCCTGGACGCCATCTTTCTTGCGGTTGGCAGCGAGGAACTTGTCGCCCTTGTCCTTGTTCTCGAGGAGAATGTAGTTGTGGCGCTTCTCAAGATAGGCGTTGAACACGTCGTTGATACGCTCGGGGCTGATCTTGAACTGGTCGTTGAAATCGGGATCGCGGAAATCGCCCTTTGACTTGACGAAGTCCTTCATACCGGCGATCATCTTGGAATAGTTCACATCGCCGAAGTTGTAGCCCTTCAGGAAGCTTCCGAAGTTGATACCGAGGAGGTAGCTGACGGTGTCTATCTCAGCCTTGGTGGGAGAATAGTCCTTGAGGGTCTTGACGGCTTCCTCCACGCCTTCCTTCACGTCTTCTCCGTCCACAGCGGGCTCGACAGGCTTGGGAGTGCAAGCTACGATAAAGGCACCCAGTGCGAGTGCAAAAAGAAATTTTGATGTTTTCATTGTAAAATATTAATTGTTAATGAATTAAAAGTCCCATGCAAGAGCGGACGCGCCGAGTATGGCGGCGTCGGACTCGGAAAGGCTCGAGAAGAGCACCTTGACCTTGCCGCGCCACAGGGGCAGCACGTTGGCGTCCATTGATTTTACGATAGGGTCGTAAAGGAATTCCTTGGCCCGGGCGAGGCCGCCGAACAGCACTATGGCCTCGGGAGCTGAGAAAGCGATGAAATCGGCGAAGCTGCGGCCGAGGATATTGCCGGTGAATTCGAAGATTTCCTTCGCCACCTTGTCGCCGGCCTTGGCAGCCTCATAGACATCCTTGGAAGTGATGTTCTCACGCAGGCGAAGGAGCGACGACTCATCAGGGTGCATCTCGAGCCACTCCTTGGCGGTGCGGGCCACTCCTATGGCGGAGCAATAGGCTTCCAGGCAGCCCTGCTTGCCGCAGTTGCAGGGGCGGCCGCCGCGGACTGCGCAGGTGTGGCCGAGCTCGCCGGCGAAGCCGTCGTGGCCGTAGACCACCTTGCCGTCTATCACGATGCCGCTGCCCACGCCGGTGCCGAGGGTGATCATGATGAAGTCCTTGAGGCCCTTGGCGGCACCGTAGGTCATCTCACCCACGGCAGCCGCGTTGGCGTCGTTGGTGAGGGCCACGGGCAGGCCGCCCATTGCCTCGGAGAGCATCTTTGCAAAAGGTATGTTCTTCTCGTGGGCCCATGCGAGGTTGGGGGCGTCCTTTATCTCGCCTGTATAGTAGTTGCCGTTGGGGGCGCCTACACCTATGCCGCGCACCTGTCCGGACACTCCGGCGTCGGAGATAAGCTTGCGGAGCGTGCCGGCAAGGGCAGAGACGAACGAAGGGGCGTCATTGTGGGTGTTGGACACGAGTATGGTCTGGGCGAGCACTTCGCCGCGGGCGTTGACCACGCCGCTCTTGGCGGTCTGGCCGCCAATATCTATACCGAGTACGTAAGGCTGTTCCATAATGCTACTCCACGGGGATGTCCTTGTTGACGTTCTTGCTGCCGAGCACGGCGTAGAAAATGAGATAGCCGAGGCAGACTATGAGCAGCCAGTAGCTCTGGAGGGAGCCGATCTTGTCGGCGAGGGCGTTCTGCAGGAACGGGATGATGCCGCCGCCGCAGACCAGGGTCATGAAGATACCGGAAGCGGGAGCGGTGTATTTGCCGAGTCCCTCAGCCGCAAGGTTGAAGATGGAGCCCCACATGACGGAGGTGCAAAGGCCGCAGAGCATCATGAAAATAAGGGTTACGGGCACCTGGGAGCTGCCGAGCTTGATGGTGGAGGTCTCAGGCAGGAACACCACGCAGAGCAGGAACACTATTGCGAGCGAGGAGGTGCAGAGGAGCATCATCTTGCTGCTGACCTTGCCGCCGATAGTGCCGCCGACCAGACGGCCGATGAGCATGCAGAACCAGTAGGCGCCGATCATGGTGCCGGTGAGGGCGGGGCCGACCCAGTCCAGGCCGGAGAAATACACGTTGGCGGTGTTGGGGATGCCGACCTCGATACCGACGTAGAAGAAAATGGCGATGGCTCCGAGCACGAAATGACGGAACGACAGGGGGCTGTACGGATCTTTGACGGCCTTACCTGCAAGGCGGGCCTTCTTCTCCTCGGCAGTCTCCATATGGGGTTCGGGGATGCCGGTGAACATGATCACCAGGAAGGCAACGGCAAAGATGGCCATCGCTATGATCATCACGGGAGCCGCCTTGGCCACGCTGGCGTCGGCGATGGTGCCGCCCACCAGCCAGCCCACGAACACGGGAGCTATGGTGCCGCCCACGGAGTTGCATGAGCCGCCCCACTGGATCAGCTGGTTACCCTTGTTGCCGCCGCCGCCGAGGGTGTTGAGCATGGGGTTCACCACGATGTTCAGCATGCACATGGAGAAACCGGCCACGAATGCACCGGCCACATACACGGCGAAGGACTCTACATAACCGGAGAGGAACTGAATGCCCACTCCGACAAAGCCGATGACGACTGCGAGAAGGGACGTGAACTTGTATCCCTTGCGTTTGAGGATGATGCCGGCGGGAATACCCATGCAGGCATAAGCGATGAAGTTGGCGAGCGAACCAAGCTGGGACAGGGCCTTGGAAGCCCCGAACTGGTTGGTCACGATCACGCCCATGGAACCGGCGAGGTTGGTGACGAACGCTATCATGAAGAACAGCGCGAACATCACCACGATGGCCGGGGTGTAGCTCTTGGCGTTGGCGGTTTTAGTCATAACGCAGTTATTTTAGTGATTGGATATTCTTTTCATTGTACAGTTCCTTGCCTTCAGCGGTCATGGCATATTCGATACGGTCGGCGTAGAACTTCTCCACCTTGCCGCGCACCATCTTGGAGGTGGTGTTGAGCATGCCGTTCTGCTCGGTGAAGGGGGTTTCGCCCACTATGATGGCCGCAGGGAGCCACTTCTCGGGGAAGAGGCCTGCATGGCGGCCGCCGGGACGGTAGGAATCCACCTCGCCCTTGATGATGTCGAGCTGGGCCTTGACGCCGGCGTCGGAAGCGGGATCCAGACCCTTTGCAGCCACGGCTTCGGCCAGGGCGGCCTTGTTGGGAATCACGAGCACGACGGTCCAGGGGCTCTGGTTGTTGTGGAGCACGGAGGCGTCGATGAACCTGGAGCCGTCGGCGAGGCTGTCTTCATAGCCCTCCGGGGAGTACTTCTCGCCGTCGGAGGAAATGAGGAGGCTCTTGAAGCGCCCGGTCACGTAGAGGAAGCGGGGGTCTTCGGGGCAGATGTAGCCGCGGTCGCCGGTGTGGAGCCAGCCGTCGATTATGGTGGAGGCGGTGGCTTCGGGGTTCTTCCAGTAACCGGCCATCACGTTGCCGCCGCGGATCACTATCTCGCCGGTGGTGCCGTGGGGCACTTCGTTGCCTTCTTCGTCGCAGATCTTGATGTCCATGGGCTGGACGGTGCGGCCGGAGGAGCCGAAACGGGCGTGGCCGGCGGAGTTGGCGCAGATCACGGGGGTGGCTTCAGTGAGGCCGTAGCCCTGGAAAATGGGCATCCCGATGGCGCAGAAGTAGCGCTGGAGCTCTATGTCGAGCAGGGCGCCGCCGCCGATGAAAAACTTCATGCGGCCGCCGAAGCTCTCGCGTACGCCCTTGAAGATGAGCTTGTCCATGAGGGCCTTGACGGGCTTGCGCCACCACAGCTTCCAGCAGGGCTTGCCCATATTGTAGTATTCGCGGTTGTATTTGATGGCGTTATTGAGGGCGAACTCGTAGAGTTTCTGCACCTTCGGGCCCTTCTTCTTGATGCCGGACTCGATATTCTTGCGGAAATTGCGGGAAATGGCGGGCACCGAGAGCATCACGTGCGGGCGGACCTCACGGATGGCCATGGGGATGTTGCGGAGCATCGTGATGGCGTTCTTGCCGCCGGGCACCGTGGCTATGCTGCCGCCGTTGCACATCATGAAGTAGAAGCCTGCGACGTGGGCGAAGCAGTGGTCGAGGGGGGTGATGATAAGCATCACGTCCCCGCGGTCTATCTCCACCACGGAGTTGCACTGCACTATGTTGGAAGTGTAGTTGTTGTGGGTCAGGAGTATACCCTTGGGATCGGCGGTGGTGCCGGAGGTGTAGGAGATGTTGGCGTAGTCGCCGGGCCGGATGGAGGCTATGCGCTCCTCGAGCTCGGGAAGCCTTGTCCTGAGGAATTCCTCGCCCATGCTGCGGAGCTCACCGATGTACATTTCGCCATCCTGCAGGGGAAGGTCGTCGAGCACTATCACCTTTTCGATGGCGGGGCACTGGGGCATGACGCGGCGCACCTTGTCGATCTGGCTCTCGGAAGCTATTATGAAACGGGAATCGGAATGGTTGATACGGAAGGTGAGGTCGAAATCCGACTCAAGCTTGAAGGAGAGGGGCACGTCGACGCCGCCTGCGTAGAGGACGCCCAATTCACTGAAAATCCACTTGTTGCGTCCTTCTGAAATCAAGGCTACCTTTTCGCCTTTCTTCAGGCCGAGGGCCATGAAGCCTGCGGCATATATGCGGCCCTCCTCACGGGTTTGTTTAAAAGAAGTCTCAGTCCAGGTGTCTCCGACCTTCTCGCGAAGGAAGGTGTCGTCGCCGTATTTTCCGGCATAGTTGTCGACAAAGTCGATAATTGTATCAAAAGGTTTTTCCATACTATTCAGGGAAGAGGCCGTAAAGCTTGGCATCTATCATGTTCGTGATCTGTTCGAAATCTTCGGGGCGGTTGCCGAACTTGATATTGTCCGCATCGACTATCAGCAGGTTGCCCGTGTAGCCGCTGATCCACTCCTCGTACTTCTGGTTGAGGCCGGTCAGGTAGTCGATACGGATGCTCTTCTCGTATTCGCGGCCGCGCTTCTCGATCTGGGCGATCAGGTTGGGGATGGATGAACGCAGGTAGATCAGCAGGTCGGGGAGGCCTACCAGCGACATCATCAGGTCGAAGAGGTCGGTGTAGTTCTCGAAGTCGCGGGTGCTCATCAGGCCCATGTCGTGGAGGTTGCGGGCGAAGATGCGGGCGTCCTCGTAGATGGTGCGGTCCTGGATGATGACCTTGTCGGACTTGTTGATGTCGAGGATATCCTTGAAACGCTTGTTCAGGAAATAGATCTGGAGGTTGAAGGACCAACGCTCCATATCCTCATAGTAATCTGCGAGATAGGGGTTGAAATCAACCGGTTCGAACCTGGGAGTCCACCCATAGTGGGCGGCGAGCATCTTGGTGAGCGTGGTCTTTCCGCTACCGATATTTCCGGCAATCGCTACGTGCATAATATCAAGTGTTACAAACTACAAAGATAACATTTATTTGAATAGGCCGTAGAGTTCGGCGTCGATTTTATCTGTGATTGAGGCAAAATCCTCCGGATTGTGTTCAAAATCAAGGGAATCCGAATCGATGACAAGCAACTTCCCCTGGTAATTCGATATCCATTCCTCATAGTGGCGGTTGAGGCCGGAAAGATACTCCAGGCTTATGGTCTGCTCATAGTCGCGCCCGCGTTTCTGTATCTGGGACACCAGGTGCGGCACAGAGGCTTTCAGGTAGATGAGCAGGTCCGGCGGATTGACCATCGACATCATCAGGTTGAACAGCTGCATGTAGGTGTCGTAGTCGCGCTCCGAGAGGTTGCCCTGCTCGCGGTTGTTGGCCACGAAGATGTGGACGCCTTCCAGAAGGGTGCGGTCCTGGATTATCACGTCCTTGGAAGAAGCTATCTCCAGCACGTCCTTGAAACGCTGGGCGAGGAAGTAGGTCTCCAGGTTGTAGGACCAGCGGGGAATGTCTTTGTAGTAGTCTTCCAGATAGGGATTATAGGTCACAGCCTCGTATTTCGGGGTCCATCCGTAATGGGCTGCCAGCATCCTGGTGAGGGTGGTCTTGCCGCAGCCGATATTTCCTGCTATTCCGATGTGCATTTGTTTGGTACTTGTCTTACAAAAATAAATAGAATTTCGTATTTTTGCCAATAGTTTATGGAGATTTTTCGATTCATATTCAATCCCATCTCGGTGAACACTTACGTAGTCTCCGGGAAAGACGGCAGGTGCGTGGTCATAGACCCCGGGTGCCTGGACGGGGAGGAGCGTGAAGCCCTTGCTTCAAGCATGCGCGAAAAGGGCCTCACCCCCGACGCCGTACTCCTCACCCACGGCCATATGGACCATATCTACGGCGCCGCCTGGATGCAGGAGGCCTACGGCACGCCGATTTACATGGCCTGCGAAGACATTCCCGTCATCGGCTATTTCCAGCGCATCGCCAAATTCGGGCTGCCGGCGGCCGACCCCAACTTCACGACCACCGGCATCAAGGACTCTGACGTGCTGGAGGCGGCGGGGCTGGAATTCAAGGTGATCGGCACGCCCGGCCACTCCCCCGGCAGCGTCTGCTACCTTTCCTCAGACGAAAGGACAATGTTCACCGGCGACACCCTCTTTGCCGGGGCCATAGGCCGCACCGACCTCTATCTGGGCGAATACGACGACGAAATACGTTCCATAATGAACAAGCTCATGGCGCTCGACGGCGACATCGCCATCTACCCGGGGCACGGCGGCCCCAGCACCATAGGCAGGGAACGCACCACCAATCCGTTCCTGGAACCGTTCAACGAAAGGGAGGAAATCCCAGAACTAAACCCGAATCCTTATGACGAAAATTGAAGCTGCGAGGCAGGAGTACAAAGACTGGTGCTCGGCCGTCGGCATCGACACCATCGAGAAAGTCAACGAAGTAGTGGACGCCGGACAGGCGATTCCGCTCATAAACCTTTGCGAGGCCCGTCAGGAGCGCAAATACGCCGAGGCCGCCGACCAGATATTCTGGCGCCGCTCCCGCTCGAACATAGTGCTCATTTCCGGTCCCAGCTCCAGCGGCAAGACCAGCAGCTCGCTGCGTATCGCCCAGCAGTGCAGGGTGATAGGCCTATCGCCCAAGGTGATCGAGCTGGACAATTATTTCCGTCCGCGCGAGGAGACGCCCAGGGATGAAAACGGAGAATACGATTTCGAAGCCCTCGGCGCCATGAACGTCGAGCTCCTCAACGACAACCTCAACGACCTGCTCGACGGCAAGGAAGTGATTATCCCCAAGTTCGACTTCAAGGAAGGCCGCTCCACCTTCGACCCGTCCCGCGCCATGAGGCTGGAAAAGAACGACATACTGTTCATGGAGGGCATCCACGCCCTCAACCCGGAGCTCACCTATGCCGTCGACCAGAGCCGCATCTTCCACATCTACATCTCCGCACTCTCCTCCCTGCCCGGTGGCGAAAAGGTCCACAACAGCACCACCGACAAGCGTCTGCTCCGCCGCATCGTGCGCGACAACCGCGTCCGCGGCATAAGCCCGGAAGACAACATACTCCGCTGGCCTTCAGTGCGAAGGGGCGAGACATTCAACATCTTCCCCTTTGAAGAGAATGCCGACGTGGTGTTCAACTCATCGACCCTCTACGACGTGCCGCTTCTGAAATATTATGCCGAGCCGCTGCTCTACGGGATTGCAGAATCTTCCCCGGCCTATCCCAAGGCCAGCGAATTGCTGGAGTTCCTGAAGAGGTGCAGCGCCCTCAAGCCTTCAGAAATCGCAGCCGTGCCGCCCACATCCATCATGCGCGAATTCATCGGAGGACAGACCCTGTAGCGCGATGGTCCACGCCTCCGAGTTCATCCTGCTCGCCTCCACGAAAGTGGGAGACAAGTCGCTGGTCGTCCACACCCTGAGTCCGGAATGGGGGCGGCGCAGTTTCATTGCGAGCGTGTCAGGGAAGGCCCCGATGGCCATCTTCCAGCCGCTGTCGATAATCGACGGCGAGGTGGTGGAGAACAGCAAGTCGGACCTGTGGCGCCTGCGGGAGCTGAGCGTCCGCGAGCCGCTCGGCGGCATACGGAGCGACATACGCAAGAACACCATGACGCTCTTCATGAGCGAGGTGCTCTACCGCACGCTGAAGGAAGGCACATGCGAGGAAGGCCTGTTCGAATGGTGCCGGCGCAGCATACTCACGCTGGACGCCCTCGAGCACGACTTTTCCAATTACCACCTGCGTTTCCTGCTGGAATTCGCAGGCGCGCTGGGCTTCTCGCCCGCTTTCGAGGACCTGGCGCCGTTCGCGGGTGAATACCTGCAGGTGGTGAAGCAGCTGCTCACGAGCACGCCGGCGCAGTGCCTGCTCATCCCGATGAACGGAGCCCAGCGCAACGCCGTGGCCTCGCTGCTGCTGGACTACATAGGCTACCACACAGAATCGCAGATCAAAGTCCGCTCGCTCCAGGTGCTGCGGGACTTGTATAGATAAAAATGGCTGAAGACCTCATAAAGATACGGGGCGCAAGGGCGCACAACCTGAAGAACGTGGACGTGGACATTCCGCGCGGCAAGTACGTGGTTATCACGGGCTTGAGCGGCAGCGGCAAGAGTTCCCTCGCCTTCGACACCATCTACGCCGAAGGGCAGCGCCGCTACATGAACACCCTCTCCCCCTACGCCAAGCACTTCATGGGGATACTGGAAAAGCCGGACGTGGAGAGCATCGAGGGGCTCAGCCCCATCATAGCCATAGAGCAGAAGACCACCAGCGCGAACCCACGCTCCACGGTGGGCACGATCACGGAAATCTACGACTTCCTGCGCCTGCTCTACGCCAAGGCTTCCACCGCCTACTCCCCCGTCAGCGGCAAGGAGATGGTGCGCTACACCGACTCCCAGATAGTCGACCTTATAATGTCGGAGTTTGCAGGGCGCAAGTGCGTGCTGCTGGCGCCGCTTGTGCGCGGGCGCAAGGGCCACTACCGTGAGCTTTTCGAGCAGATGCGCCGCCGGGGTTATTCCCAGATTCGTATCGACGGGGAAATCTGCGAACTGGCCGAGACGGAGGCAGTGGACCGCTACAAGCCGCATTTCATCGAGCTGGTGGTGGACAAGCTCAAGCCCGGCGAAGGCGACGAGGCCCGGGTGCGCCGCTCCGTGGCCGGAGCCATCGGCATAGGCAAGGGCTCGGTGGCCGTGCTCGATGCAGCCGACGGCTCCCTGCGGCACTTTTCCAAGCACCTGGTCGACCCGGAGAGCGGAGTCTCGCTGCAGGAGCCTCAGCCCCACACCTTCTCTTTCAATTCTCCCGAAGGCTACTGCCCCTACTGCAAGGGGCTCGGCTCGGTCCCGGACGTGAGCCCTGAAGCCATTATTCCCGACCCGGGCCTGAGCGTTGCGGCCGGCGGCATAGTTCCGTTGGGGAAGATACGCGACAACCGTAAGTTCGAAATCGTGCGTGCAATAGCACGTAAGCATAATTTCTCTTTGTACGAACCCATTGCGGACCTTCCGCAGGAATGCGTGACCACGCTGATCTACGGGTCCGACGACCTCTACCGCATCGGCGACGGGAACATGACTCAAATGGCCACATGGGATGGTGTGATAGAGGATGTTGAGGACCGTACGGTCTGCCCTGTTTGCCACGGCACGCGCCTGAAGGAGGAGACCTCCTGCTTCAAAATCGACGGCCGCACCATCACGGAAGTGTCCTCCCTGGAGATATCAGAATTGCTGGAGTGGGTGCGTTCGCTGGACGGCAAGCTTTCAGGGCGCGGGAAGGCCGTGGCCCGGGACGTGCTGCGGGAGCTGGACGACAGGCTGCAGTTCCTCGTGGACGTGGGGCTGGAGTACCTTTCGCTGGACCGCGCCACCGCTTCGCTTTCCGGCGGCGAGAGCCAGCGCATACGCCTTGCCACCCAGATCGGCTCCAAGCTGGTGGGGGTGATCTACATTCTCGACGAGCCTTCCATCGGCTTGCACCAGAGAGACAACCGCAAGCTGATTTCCTCCCTGAAGAAGCTTCGCGACGAGGGCAACACCGTGATCGTGGTGGAGCACGACGAGGAGACCATGCGGGCAGCGGACTGGCTCGTGGACGTCGGCCCCGGCGCCGGCGCCCTCGGCGGCCACATCTGCTACAGCGGTCCCGGCGTAACGGAGGCTGGACCGATGTCGATAACGGCGGAGTATCTGCTGGGGCGGAGGTGTATCGAGGTGCCGAAGGCGAGGAGAACGGGAAACGGGAAGATGCTGACGCTGCGCGGGGCGTGCGGCAACAACCTGAAAAACATTGACGTATCCTTCCCGCTGGGCTGCTTCATCGGGGTGGCCGGAGTGTCGGGGAGCGGGAAGAGCTCCCTGATCAACGAGACGCTGATGCCCATCCTGAAGGGCCGCTTCTACCACTCAAAGCAAAAACCGCTGCCATACTCCGAAATCGAAGGGGTAGAAAACATCGACAAGGTCATAGAAATCGACCAGGCCCCCATAGGCCGCTCCCCCAGGTCCAATCCCGCCACCTTCACCGGAGTGTTCGACGACATACGCCACCTCTTCGAAGAAACCAACGACGCCAAAGTGCGGGGATTCAAGGCCGGACGATTCTCATTCAACGTGGCCGGCGGCCGCTGCGAGGAGTGCAAAGGCGCAGGAATCAAGGTGGTGGAGATGAATTTCCTGCCTTCGGTGACCGTGGCCTGCGACGCCTGCAGGGGCCGGCGCTACAAGGAAGACACCCTCGCCGTCCGCTACAAAGGCAAGAATATCAGCGAGATACTGGACATGCCGGTCTCAGAGGCCTACGAGTTCTTCAAGTCCCACCCTAAGATAGCGCCCAAGCTGAAAGCCCTCCTGGATGTCGGCCTCGGCTACATCCACCTCGGCCAGTCCAGCGTCACCCTGTCGGGCGGCGAGAGCCAGCGGATGAAGCTTGCGGCGGAGCTCTTCCGCCGCGCCACCGGCAACACCCTCTACATGCTCGACGAGCCCACCACAGGTCTTCATTTCGAAGACATCAAGACTCTCCTTGACGTGCTTCAAAAGCTTGTGGATCAGGGAAATACCGTCATCATCATAGAGCACAATCCCGATATCCTGAAGAGCGTCGACTACATCTTCGACATGGGGCCCGAAGGCGGTCGCCGCGGCGGCCTCATCGTCGCCTCCGGCACCCCCGAACAGCTCGCCTCCAACCCCTCTTCCCCCACCGGCCCGTACCTTATCGGAGTGCTAAAAAATAACTGAGCGCAGCGAAGAATCTAAATCGAAGAATCGTCCGGGCGGGAAAGGCCCCTCGCTCCTGCTACAAAATTGCTTCGCCTTCGCTCGCAATTTCAAAGTCGCTCAGGTCCTTCCCCGCCCACCTCGGGTTTTCCATGCCGCCGGAGGAGAGGCAACAACCGCAAAACAGTGGCCGCCCGTGGCCACTTGAACGGGAGGGGCCCGCGCCGTCAGGCGTGGGAGGGATG
>JAFZVQ010000048.1 GCA_017617715.1 Bacteroidales bacterium
GCTCCTCGAACTCGCCCTGGTACTTGGCGCCCGCTATAAGCGCGCCCATGTCGAGGGAGAATACCTTGCGGCTCTTCAGGTTCTCAGGCACCTCGCCGTTCACTATCTTGGTGGCGATGCCTTCAGAGATCGCGGTCTTGCCCACGCCGGGCTCGCCCACGAGTATAGGATTGTTCTTCGTCCTGCGGCTCAGTATCTGCAGGACGCGTCGTATTTCGTCGTCACGGCCTATGACCGGATCGAGCTTACCTTTCGCAGCGGCCTCATTGAGGTCGATTGCATACTTGCTTAAGAATTCGTACTTGTTTTCCATAATTCATTAACAGGAGCCCGTTTGAGACTCCTGCAGACACATGGTCAAAAGCTGTTCCACTGACAATTTGTCAGGAGATGAGGAATTCCTTGAATGACTTGAATTCCGCCGGCAAAGACACGGACTTTTTCTCTCCCTGCATGAAGGCTGCGAGCCTGGCGGGGATGGCTACGGGCGAGCCTGTGATCGCTTCCACGGTGTCCTTGAACTTGGCAGGGTGCGCCGTCTCGCAGAAGAAGCCCGTCTCTCCCGGCCGCAGGCCCTCTTTAAGGGCGCGGTAGCCGCAGGCCCCGTGCGGGTCGAGCAGGTAGCCCGTGCGCGCGAAGCAGTCACGGATGGTGGCGGCAATCTGCGCGTCCGGGTAGGTGGCCCCGGAGATGTCGGCCCTGATAGCCTCGGGGTTGTGGCCATAGAGGTCCCAGATGCGGGCGAAGTTGCTGGGGTCGCCCACGTCCATAGCGTTGGCGATGGTCTGTACGGACGGGCGGGGCCTGTACTCACCGGTCTGCAGAAACTCATAAAAGACGCTGTTGGCGTTGTTGGCGGCGATGAAACGCTTGACAGGCAGCCCCATGCGCTTGCCGAACAGAGCCGCGCAGATATTGCCGAAGTTGCCGCTGGGCACGCAGCAGACCACGTTGTCCGCCTGCAGGCGGGCCAGCGCCTCGAAATAGTAGAACGCCTGCGGCAGGAAACGCGCCACGTTGATGCTGTTGGCCGACGTGAGCCGCATCGAAGCATTCAGTTCCGGGTCCATGAAGGCCGCCTTGACCAGCGCCTGGCAGTCGTCGAAGGTGCCGTCGATCTCCAGCGCGGTGATGTTGCGCCCGAGCGTGGTGAACTGGCACTCCTGTATGGGGCTGACCTTGCCCTTCGGATAGAGCACGAACACCCTGATGCCTTCGACGCCCAGGAAACCGTTGGCCACGGCACTACCAGTGTCGCCGGATGTGGCCACCAGCACGTTGATTTCACCCTCCCCGCCGGTGAAGTGCCTCAGCAGCCGGGCCATGAAGCGGGCGCCGACGTCCTTGAAGGCCAGCGTGGGTCCGTGGAACAGCTCTAGGGCGTAGATTCCGGGCTCGACCTCCCGCAGCGGGCAGTCGAAAGAGAGCGTCTCCTCAACGATGCGGCGCAGCCCGGCGGCAGGCACATCCTCGCCGAAGAAAGCCTCAGCCACACGCAACGAGTTTTCGGCAAACGACCGCGAACCCATAGTGCTTATGAATTCTTCCGGAAGGCGCTCGATGCGTTCCGGCATATAAAGGCCCCTGTCTTCGGCCAGGCCCTTGACCACGGCCTTACGCAAATCGGCCACTGGGGCCTTTCCGTTGGTGCTGTAATACTTCATTCCGAAAGCAGTTTGGCTCCGGTGGCGGATACTTTTTCAACGTATATGCTGCATCCCACGCCCATGGAGGCGAAGTGGCTTTTCATTATTTCCCCGGCGGCGACGGCCGTTTCCCGCTTGTCCGACAGGGCGAACACGGACGGCCCGGAACCGGAGATGTTCATGGCGAGGGCGCCGGCGGCCAGCAGTTCCTCCCGCAGCACGTCAAAGCCGGGGATGAAACGCTTACGGTAAGGTTCCGCCACCGAATCCTTCATCGCACGCCCCACCAGGGCCACGTCGCCCGTGTACAGGCCCGCCACAAGCCCGCCCACGTTGCCCCACTGGGCCACGGCGTCATGCATGGGCACGGCCTTAGGAAGAATCTCCCGCGCCTCCTTGGTGGACACGACTATCTGCGGGTGCACCACCGTGCAGTAGAACCCTTCGGGGACGGGCAGGCGCACCAGGTCCAGGGGCTCATATCCACGTATGAGCACTATGCCGCCCAGCAGCGCCGGAGCCACATTGTCGGCATGGCGCCCGCCGCTTGCGAGGAGCTCCCCCTCCATGGCGCACTCCACCAGCTGCGTCGCTCCCAGCGGACGGCCGAAAAGTTCGTTCATGCCGAACGCCGCCGCCGCGCAGGAGGCAGCGCTGGAGCCTATGCCCGAGCCGGGATAGATCTTACGGCGCACCGTCACGTCCACGTGTCCGGCCAGGCCGGTCATTATGAAGAACTTACGCACCACGGGCGTGATCACGTTGGCTTCCGGGTCCCCTGGCAGCGGCACGCCCGATTCGTTGGTTATGCACAGGCCGTCCCCGGCGGAGGCGGTCATTTCCAGCACGTCTCCCGCCTCGTCCAGGGCGAGGCCCATTATGTCGAAGCCGCAGCCGAGGTTGGCTATAGTGGCCGGTGCAAAAACCCTGACAGACTTCATGGATCAGTTGGTGACGTTGGCTATGCTGATTATGTCGGCGAACACGCCCGCGGCCGTGACGGATGCGCCGGCGCCGTAGCCCTGTATCTGCATCGGGTGGTCGTGGTATCGCTCGGTGGTGAGCAGCACTATGTTGTTGGAGCCGTCCAGGGTGTAGAAGGAGTGGTGCTCGTCGAAGGTGCGGAGGGACACGGTGTAGGTGCCGTTATCCATCTTCGCCACGAAGCGCCAGTGCTTGTGGCCGGCCTCGAGTTCCTGGCGCCTCCGCTCGAATTCCCCGTCGAGCGACGGCAGCTTCTTCCAGAAATCGTCGAGGGAGCAGTCGAAGAATTCACGGGGGATAAACGGCTCTGCCACAACATCTTCCTGGTTCACCTCATAGCCCGCCTCGCGGGAGAGGATGACCAGCTTGCGCACCACGTCCTTGCCGGAAAGGTCTATCCTGGGATCGGGCTCGGAGTAGCCCTGCTCCTTCGCCATGCGCACCGTCTCGCTGAAGGGTATGTCCTTGGAAATGGTGTTGAAGATGAAGTTGAGCGTGCCGCTCAGCACGGCCTCTATCTTGAGCACGTGGTCGCCGCTGTTGCGGAGGCTGTTGATGGTGTTGATAATGGGGAGGCCGGCTCCTACGTTGGTCTCGAACAGGAATTTGACGCCGCGGCGGCGGGCCGTCTTCTTGAGCCTGCGGTAGTTGCCGTAGTCGGACGACGCCGCTATCTTGTTGGCCGCCACCACCGAGATGCCGTGGTTGAAGAAATCCTCATACAGGGCGGCCACTTCCGGGCTTGCCGTGCAATCCACGAACACGGCATTGAATATGTTCATGCCCAGGATTTCCTCCTTGAGGCGGGCGGGATCGATGGGGATGCCGCCGGCAAGCGCTTCTTTCCATCCGCCCAGGTCCAGGCCGTCCCTGTCGAACACGGCACGGCTGCTGCGGGCTATGCCCACGACGTTGATTTTCAGGTTCCTGTTGCTCTTGAGCTTCTCCTGCTGAGCGGCTATCTGCTCTATCAGCTGGCCGCCCACGGTGCCGACGCCGCAGATGAAGAGGTTGAGCTCCTGGTACTCGGACAGGAAGAAGCCTTCGTGGATGACGTTCAGGGACTTGCGCAGGTACTTGCGCTCCACCACGAACGAAATGTTGCTTTCGGAAGCTCCCTGGGCGCAGGCTATGATGCTTATGCCGTTGCGGCCGAGGATGCTGAACAGCTTGCCCGCGATACCGCAGTTGTGCTTCATGTTCTCGCCCACGATCGCCACGGCTGCGAGTTCGTCCTCCCGCTTGACGGGGTGCACCGAGCCGCTTTCGATTTCGGCCGCGAAGATGCGGGAGAGCACCTCGCAGGCCCGTTCGGCGTTCTCTGCGCTCACGCCAATAGAAAGGCCGGTCTCCGATGCCGACTGGCTCACCAGGAACACGTTGATGTGCTCGGCGGCCAGGGCGGAGAAGATCCGCTGGTCCACTCCGATGATGCCCATCAGGGAGGTGGCGGATATGGTGATGAGGGAGATGTTGTCGATGGACGAAATGCCTTTGATGGCGCGCTTGTCTTTCTTCTCCGAAGCGGCGTCCCAGATGAGGGTGCCGGGGGCATCGGGGTTGAAGGTGTTCTTGACGCGGATGGGTATGCCCTTGCGGCACACAGGATAAAGGGTCGGAGGATAGACCACCTTGGCGCCGAAATTACACAGCTCCGTGGCCTCTTCGTAGGAGAGTTCGTTGATCACGTAGGCAGCCTGGATGATACGGGGGTCGGCGGACATGAAGCCGTCCACGTCGGTCCAGATTTCCAGGACAGAGGCATTCAGGGCGGCGGCAAGGATGCTGGCGGTGTAGTCGGAGCCGCCGCGGCCGAGGGTCACGATGTCGCCTGCGGCGTCACGTGCGATGAAGCCCGGCACTATGGCCACGGGGCTTCCGGGCCCGTAGTCGGCGAACTTTTCAGCCACCAGGCGGTCGGTGCGCCTGAAATCCACCAGGGTGCCGTCCATGCGGATAAAGTCCAGCGAATCGTAGAGTTCGGCATGCCCGATGGCGGCAGTCACGATGAGCGATGAGATGCGCTCGCCGAAACTGAGAATCTGGTCCCTGGTCTTCTCGGGCAGGACTTTCAGCAGGAAGACGCCCCGGCAGATGCTATCCAGCTCGTTGAGGAGCGAATCCACCGCCAGGCGGAGCAGCTTCCCGCCGCGAGCCGTATCCTCAACGGCTTCGCACGCATCTATGTGACGCTTCCTGAGCGCCTGCAGTTTTTCCAGATATGAGGCATCCGCCGATTCGGCCAGGGCTGAGATGCGGATCAGTTCATCCGTCACGCCCCCGAGCGCCGACACCACTACGACGACGGGCTCTTCCTGGGATTTTACGATGGACCGGACTTTCTTGATGCTGTCCGGAGTGGCAACCGAACTGCCTCCGAATTTGAGAACCTTCATAGACTACTTTCGTTTCAGGTAAACGACCCCTCCGTTGGAGTAGGTCCATTCCATTTTATCGTGGGAAGAATCCAGCCGGGCCTTAAAGGCACCCCTCAGTTCGGCTTCAGGCTTCTCCCTGTACTCTTTCAATTCCTGCTCGCGGGTCCTGTTGATCCAGGCATCGACGGAGTCCCGTCCGCCTTCATAGGGCACAAGGGCACTGCCGTCGATCACCATTTCAGCAGCGAGGGGGTTATCTATCATTATCAGCGAGTCACCCTTCATTTCCCATGTTCCGGAATACGTGAACCGGGTCGTGTATTTTCCGGACCACTGTTCCCAATGGTTACTGATGGTACTGACCGACTCGGCCGTGAATGAATTATCGGCGGAGAAAGTTATGGTTTCGCTGTTGTCATCCTCCATGTCTCTTGTCCAGGAGCCGGTCAGGCTTCGTCTGGTCACGGCCACGCCGTTGTCGACGAAACTGTTGATATAATCATCCATCTCCTTGTCCGTGATGCCCATAAGGAATTTGTTCTCCTCGTTCAGGGCGGTCCAGGAATCAATCCAATTCTTCAAATTATCCACCCTGTAACCGGCCACGTCGATGTAGTAGATCACCCGATTGTCCCCGAGCTTTTTCTTGAGGAACGCGGACGCCAGCTCACAGTATTTCTCCATCGTGAGCCAGCCGATCCCCATGAACAACTGCATGTATTCAGCCTCCGGAATGGGCCTGTGCCACAGATCCGAGTGGTTCAGATCTTCAAGAAACGACTGCCTGTTGTAGAAAAAAGACTGGACGTTGTCGATGAACTTCATATTGCCCAGATTCTGCCATGTGTCCAGGTCGCTGTTGAAAATCTTCTCCTTGGAAGTATCGAAACGGCGCTCCGTGTACCGGTCCAGCATGCAATTGATCACTTTGGTGAGCGTGTCGTAGGGCACTGTATCCAACCGGTCTTTCCGAGCCACCGCATACTCGAGGAGCTCGCAATACTTCTCCTCGTTTTTTTTCATGGACTTGAGTTCGTCGATGGTATTGTCGATATCATGGATGGCCATGATGGCGGTGAGCCGCTGGGCCTGATTCTGCTTGTTCTTTTCCAGTATCCCGTTGAGGCCGAAGGTGAGCCCGACGCCTATGGCCGTACCCAAAACGCTGATAATGAATTGTAACCAGTAATTGTTCGTTTTCATATTTCCCCTTCTGTTCGGAAAAACAAAGATAATAATTTTCGTTATATTTGTGTGTTCCCACAAACTTTGGGTAATCTCGTAGGCATGAAAGGCAAATTCTTAATAATTACAGGAATCCTGCTGCTTGCAAGCGGCTGGATCCTGCATTCCCAGACTGTAGTTTCCGTGGATCCTCAGACCACAATCGGACCGGTCAAACTGATGAATGCCGCAAACAACGGCCCCGTGGATGAGAATATGGAAGCTTACAAGGCGCTGCGTGTCCCTTACGCGAGGACCCACGACACCCCGGGAGGCGGCGCTTATGGTGTCCACTTAATCGACATCGATGCCGTGTTCCCGGACTTCAGCGCCAACCCATGCAACCCCAGGTCTTACGACTTCACGAACAGCGACGTGGTGCTGCTGGACATGCAGAAGGCGGGTACAAAACCTTTCTACCGCCTGGGCCAGACCATTGAACACCACAAGAAGAAATACGGAATATACCCGCCTGAGAACTACAGGAAGTGGGCAAAGATATGCGAGCACATAATCCGTCACTACAATGAAGGATGGGCGGACGGCTACCACATGGGCATCGAGTACTGGGAAATATGGAACGAACCCGACCTGGACCAGCCCGAAGACCGTTGGAAGACGGACCCCCGCACCTGGGCAGGCACCATGGAGCAGTTCGACAAGCTGTACGTCATCACGGCGAAGCATCTCAAGAAGTGCTTCCCGGATTTGAAGATCGGCGGCCCTGCCATGGCCAACCCGCGTAAGTACGGCCCCGATTTCCTGGATTATGTCAAGGCCGAGGGCGCACCCCTGGACTTTTTCTCCTGGCACATGTACCACCGCAGGCCGGTGCGCGTTTCGGAAGACGTCCGTATAATCCGCGAAATGCTGGACGGGAAAGGCTTCAAGCACACCGAGTCCATCCTCAACGAATGGAACTATGTGCGCAAATGGGAGGAAACTGATTTCTACAGCAAACGCGTGCGCGGCAGCGTCAAGGGCGCAGCGTTCGTCTCGGGCGTCATGATTGAGTGCCAGAACGCTCCAGTGGACATGCTTATGTACTACGACCTGCGCCCATGCACCTCCTACAACGGAGCATTCGCCCCATATGTCTACGAACTCCTCCCGTCATACTGGGCCCTTTATTACTGGGCGGAACTCGTCGATTACGGCACGCAGACAGCCTCCGGATGCGACAATGAGAACATCTACACCTGCGCCGCAAAATCCGCAGACGGCAACGCGATCCGCCTTCTGGTCACAAGGTATCACGAAGACGACAGCATCACCGCGCCACGCGAGATCAGCATCGACCTCCCTGCCGGGTGGCAGGTCACAGGTATCAGGATCACTGATTCCAAGGGCATGGACCGTACCGTTGCCCCCTGCAGCTCCCTGACCATGGAATCCAATGCAATTGCGCTGCTGGAGATAAGCAGGACTCTATAGTTCTCGCGCGTGGGAGAGCAGGTAGTCTTCGGCTTCCACGCTCCATAGCGAATTGTGGGCCCTGCAGATGGCGTCCAGGGCGTCGTAGACCGGTTTCCCGATTTTGCCGAAGTCGGAAATGGCCGTGAGCGGCATATCCACATGTGTGTAAATCAACTTCTTGCCTCCGGGTATGGAAGGCAGGTTGAGCGTGGTGTCTATCACGGCATTCAGTCCGCCCACATGGGTCACCATGCCGGCCGGGTCGAGGCCGCGCGCCATGATGGCCAGAGCCTCCTTCATGTCGTCGGTATTGCCTCCGCTGGTGCCTACGACGTGGGTGGAAGCATAGTGCACGTTGTAGAAATTGAAGGGCGCCTTGAAGGACGGGTCGGCCGGCCCGGCGAAGAAGTTGAGGCAGCCGTCCTGCCCCAGGATGCCGTCGGCCTGTTCCACCACAGAAGGCAGCGGCGCCATCACCACGACCTCGTCGTAGCCGGTACCGCCCGACAGCCTCCTGAGGCCGGCTGCGGGATCCTCCATGCCGGAGGTGTTGACGTAATGAAGTTCTATTCCCCTCGACGCAGCGAATTCTGCCGTATAGAGCAGGGCGGCCCGGTCGAGCCTCTCCTGGTTGATGTCGGTGACCACAAACAGCGCCGGCTTGCGGTCTTCCCGGTGGAGCACATAGTTGATGCAGGCGAGCCCCATGGGGCCGACTCCGGCCAGCAGGGCCAGTTTGCCGCCGTCTTTTATCTCCATGTTGTGCCTGTAGCTCCCGGGGGACACATGGTAGCAGGCGTGCATGGCGCCGATTACGCACGAAAGCGGCTCGGCAAGGGATGCAGGGAAGAAACCGGGGCCGTTGTAGGGGAGCAGGCAGTCCATTTCCATCACTTCATTGGGAATGATCACGCGGGTAGCATCCCCTCCGGCGTACGGATAGGAATAGCCCGGAGCGCTCATCAATCCGGCGGGGCCGTAGGGATAGCACATCGCCGGCTGGATGGAGAACTTGTCGCCTTTGCTGAATTTGTGCCGCCATTTGCTGCCCACTTCGAGTATCTCGCCGGAGAACTCATGCCCGATAATCACGGGATTCGAGGCGATGTCGTGCGGGACCCTTTTGTGGTCCGCGCCCTGACGGACGGCCTTATATGAGGACATGCAGAGGCTGTCGGTCACCACCCGGGCGAAGATTTCGTCGTCCCGCATAGGGGGAAGTTCGAACTCTTCGAGCCTCAGATCGGCCTTGCCGTATAGTCTGACCGCCTTGGTTTTCATGCTGAAAGGACCTTTTGAATCAACTTGTCGCCCTCTTCCAGCATCGCCTCCCTTGGGAGCCGGAGACCCGCCTGATGCGCTGCAATGGCACAGGCGCCCCGGTAATTGACCGCCTGCAGCTTGTCGCTGAGGGCATCCGAGTCGCGAGTGCGCAGGAGCAGCGGCTCCATTGCTGGAGTGTTGTGTTCGGAGCCGAAACTCACCGTGAAGCCCTCGTCTTCAAGATAAGCGGAATACTGCTCCAGGACGGCCGTGGAATTGCGTGTGGTGATGAATTCGGCGCTGCGGATACCGAGGGCCCGTAGCTGGTCGGCCGCCTTCTGGAGGTCCTCCTCGAAATCGGTGAAGCCGCCTTTTGCGTTATCGCCCAGGAAGGGGTAAGTGACGAGGCCTCCCGCCGCTTCTATGATGTCCTGAACGCCCTTTACCGGCAGGAAAGCTGTCGGCTCCTCGGGCACGAACGCCGGGCCTCCGGCCTTCAGCAGGCGGCTGCGGAGGTCATTTTCAAGAGCCGCCGGATTATCGGCGTCGGGATACAGGGCCATACGCAAAGCCTTGGCCAGATGGCGCTCCCGCACGAGCCCGCAGGTGAGGCTGCTCTTGATTTGTTCGTAATCGAGCTGCACGCCGAGGCCCTCGGAGCGGAGGTATCCGTTGAGTTTTTCGCACATACGCGCAATCTGGGCATTGGCCTCCCTGCGCAGGCGCGCAAGTTCTACGGCCACTTCCTTGTTCGGTTTTGGAGGATAGGCCAAACCTTTGCCGCTGAGATAGATACGGCCCGGATTGCCGGGATCGTTGACCCTCCGGCCCGAAGCCTGCATGCCGGGGTCGAGGGCTATGAGCTCTATTCCGTAAAGGGGATAGAGGGCCCTTTCAGCACAGCCGTCGTGCCATTCCCGGAAGCCTTCGGTGGAATAGAAATCATTGATTCCCACTATCCGGACCCCTTCCGCCGCAGCTTTGTCCAAAGCCTCCGGGATGCTCCCGAAAGCACTGAAAGAATAGGGGGTGTGGATATGTGCGTTGACCATAACAAATCCTTTACGAAGACAAAAGTAGTATTTTTTGCCTATATTTGAGCGTAGCAAAGAATTATCGATATGAAAAGGATCCTCATCGCAGCTCTGCTTGCATTGTCCGCACCTGTCATGCTCAGCGCCCAGAAGGCCGATTATCTGGGGCAGCTGGAAGGCGAAGGCCATAAGCAGAAAGGCCACTCCTACCAGGGCATGGACGTGTTCGGGATTTATCTTGTAAGCCTCCAGGACAAGGGTGTGGCCACAATCTACAAGCTCTCGGGCAGGAATTACAGGAAGATATCTCAATTCCACCTGGACACATACGACGAGGTCAACCACGCCAACGTGCTCAGTTTCGGCTGCGAGAAGTTCGACAAGAAGGACCCCTTCCCTCTGGCATACATCAGCCAGTGCCACAGGAAGCCCTACAAGGGAATGAAGGACGTCCTGCTGGTGTAGCGCATCGCCCCGGACATGCAGTCGTCATCCCTGGTCCAGACCATCCTTTACGACGACCGCAACGGCGACTACGGCTACGCGGTGCAGTGGGTGGTCGACAGGCCCAACCGGCTGCTCTACGGCTACGGCAACACCGTCGACAACACCAATCCGGCCAACAGGCACCGAATCGTCAAGTTCCGCCTCCCTGCTTTATCCGAGGGCAGTTTCGTCGTCCTCAAGCCGGAGGACGCCCTGGAGAATTACCTCATCGAGGACGTGTCCGGCTTCAGCTACAACCCCATCGGGCAGGGGCTTTATGTGCATAAGAACAAGCTCTATCTGCCCACGGGCGTCGGCAAGTATGAAACCCCATCCATCATGTATGTCTGGGACCTCGTCGGCAAGACCATGGAGGTCGTGGACCTGACACGCTGCACCGCCGGCGAACTTGAAGACATCAGCCGCTACCGCGGCCGCTTCATCCTCCAGGGCCAGGAGGGCCTGTTTATCCTCAAGAGCCTGAAATAATCCGTAAGCGTCTCCGCGTTGCCGTAGGCGAGGCATAAAGAAAGCAGGGTCAGATGCCCTGCTCGTTCTTTTTCCAACGGTCCGGGAGGAGGTCCCGGAAGGCTTCCGGCGGCGCTCCGTTCGGCATCTCCGCCACTCTGTTGA
>JAFZVQ010000049.1 GCA_017617715.1 Bacteroidales bacterium
CGGCGGCGGCAGCGGCCTCAGCAGCCTTCTTCTTGCCGGCGGCCTGGCCGAAGTCGAACTTCAGGCCGGCCATGAGGGTGTGCTGCCAGTCGCAGTCGAATGCGAGACCATCGTTCTTCTTGGAGTTGAACTGGTCGCTGTGACCGTTGACGGCATACTCGATCTCGATGGCGAGAAGGTCGGAAAGGCGGATGTCCACACCTGCACCTGCACGGGCAGCGGTGTTGAACTTGAAGCCGTCCCAATAGGTATTGACAGCGGGGAGCTTGGCAAGGTCTGCACCATTGTTGAAGTAGCCGACACCTGCCACGCCGATGAATGCGTAGGGATTCAGGAGGCGGGTCTTGTAGCCGAACATGTTGCAGATATCAAACTTGGCGTCGAGAGCGAGCTGGGCAAAGTTGTACTTGTAACCATCCTGGATAAGGGTGTACCAACCCTTGCCCTGCCAGCCGGAGATGTCGGCGCGGAGGCCGAACACGGGGCTGATCTGATAGCCGAGATCAAGGGCTGCGGCGGGAGAGACGAGCTTGAAGAAGTCGTTGGTCTCACCTACGGTGTGGGCCGCACCGCCCTTAATGCCTAACTGGAAACCAGGATAGAACACATCCTGGGCAAACGCACTCGTCGCAAGAACAAGCACGGAAGTAAGAATCAAAACAATTTTTTTCATACTTATAAAAACGATAAATTTTACATTCCTATGGAAACAGTGTGCAATATTACACAAATTTCAGCAAAAAAACAAAAAAAGCCGGGTGCAATTGCATCCGGCTTGGATTATTCTTCAGGACTTATTCTTTCACGCAACGGATTGACGCGGCAAATGCACGCTGCCATGTGGTGGAAAGGAGCATGTCTCCGTTGCCGCCGGAACCGTAATTCATGAACATAGCCTGGGAAGAGGTGTTGCTGCTGTTGGTGGGAGTGGACGTCCATAAGCGGGTATACTGTCCCTGGCCGCCCAGTTTGCCGCCGGTGCGGGTGAGGTAGGCCGCAAACGGGAACCAGATAGTGCTCGGGGAGAATCCGCTTGTCTCCGTACCGGTGAGCTCGAAGCCGCGATGTATGGTGTCGAAAGTGGCGGCGACGGACAGATTCGAAGGCACATTGTCGCCGTACCACGACACAGCCCACAGACCGGCGGAGCCGCCGGCAGGGACCTTCCATCCCGCAGGGCATGGATCATAGATGGTCTTCTTCCCTTCGTCGTCCCAGAGGTTGTCCGTGCGGACATACATCCAGTCGTAGTACGGGGAGGCACCGGAAATGTAGGTCATAGGATTCTCGACAGTGTACTGAATATTGCCGCAGCTGTCGTTGGACGTCAAGGCCTCAGGCCATGACGCATCGGAGATAGCCTTCTGGGTCTCGGATTCACTGATGCTCCTGGGGCCAAGGAACGGGTCTTTACGTCCCCACTGGTACAGGAGACCGAGGGCTTTCACATTGCCCTTGGTGGCGCTTGTGGCCCCGAGGTTGCGGTCCATGACAATAGCCTTGGTGTGGTTGTAGACATGGTGGTGCGTGCCTTCGGGATCGAAACCGGTGCATGCCCAGATATGCCAGCTCCAGAGAATCTTGCCAGTGGCACCGAGAACCGCGATCACTGCATTGCCGTTCTGCATGGGGCTGGGCACGGTGAAGCTGACCTGACCTGATGTGGCGTCGAGACTGACGTTGGCGATTATCGGCAGGGTCGGATATGCATCGCTGCCGTAGGACTGCCAGAGCATGCGGGCAAACACAGGCTCGAGTTCACTCTTGGTGCCGTTGCCCTTGATGGTGCCGTCGAAGTGATACTCACCGGGACGGCTCACTATGAAGCAGTTGGCAGGTGCAAGGAGCATGTCTTCATCCTTGCTCACGGTCACGGAGCACTGGGCCTTGACGGAAGGATTCTTGGTGCCGTCCGCATAGGAACCATAGGCCGTGATCACGCAGGAGCCCTCACCTGCACCGGTGACGAGGCCGTCGGCATCCACGGTGGCGACACCGGAGCCGGAGGTCTCCCAATGCACCTTGGTGCTGGCGGCATAGGAAGGAGTCACGACAGCTGTCAACTGGGCTGACTCATAGCGCTTGAGGGTAAGGCTCGTCTTGTCGAGGGTAATGCCGGTCACTTCCACCACGGGAGGAGTGTAATCCAGCTTGCAGCGCACGCTGAGGCCGCTGGATTTCCTGGAAGTGGTAGAAGACTTGACGGCACTCTCAAGACCGAGTATTGCGAGGTCGACGCCATAGCCATTCCTGGCTCCGCCTGTCCACATGAAGTTGTAGAACTGTATCCAGCTGATGGAAGCGGAGTTGGATGAGCCGTCACGATAGCCGGTGGCAGGGTACCAGAGGGAAGGACCCGCCCCCATGTTGCGGCCGTCGTTGGCACCGGAGAAATCAATGCCGAAGGTGCTGGTGTCGAATTTTTTGGTGAACTCCGTGGAGCCCTTGAGGGCCTTTTGCCAGAAGTCCGCCTCAGGCATCCTCCATCCCGGAGGACAAGGATCGTAGATGGTCTTGGAATCTCCGGACCACAGGTTGTCGCTGGCGTTGGATTCTGAAAGCCAGTCGCCTGTGGATGCGTTGGAGTAATAGATGAAAGTCATCGGGTGCTCCGTTGCATACTGTACGGTGCCGGTCTCATCGGAAGAAGCTACGAGGACATGCTTTTCCTTGATGTCATCGGAACTCACAGCCGCGGATGTGGCACCGAGGAAAGGATCCTTGCGGCCCCACTGGAACATAAGGCCGCGGGCGCCGATCTCGCCGATAGTGGCGGAGGAAGCACCGAGGTTGCGGTCCATCAGGTAACCGGCGTCGTTGTAGTACTGCTGTGCGGCGGCCATGATGTCGAAGCCGTCCCATACCCAGATATGCCAGCTCCAAAGTATGTTCTCGTCCTCGTCGCGCACGGCGATTATGGCGCTGCCGTTGCGAAGGGCGGTGAGATACACGTAGCCGTCGCTGTAGCTCACGTCGGACACCACAGTGCCTGCCACGGGATTCTCGCTGGTGCCATAAGTCTCCCAAAGCACCTCGGCACGGTTGGGTTCATCGATACCGAGAGGAGTGTGGCTGTTGCCCTTATAGAGGGCATGGAACTTATACTCCTTGGGCGCTGAAGGGGCTATGTAGCAGTTGGCAGTCTCGTTGGTGCCGATAATGTTGCCCAGGTCTTCAGGCTCGGGAGCGAAAGAGTTCTCGAGCACGCCAAGGTCGAGTATGCGGTTGCGCGGGAGCTCAAGGGTCTTGCGGGAAATAGCCGCACCTATACGCTGTCCGGCGGAATTGTAGCAACGGAATTCGAAGCCGTCCTTGTAGGTGCCGGGGAGCAGGGACATATAGAATACGCCGCTCTTATTGCTGGTGGTCACCTTGATGGAAGAACCGCCGGATGTGCCATACCAGGAAGCTTCAGGGATGCCGCTTTCATTGAAAATCACCTGCACGTCGCCATAAAGCTGGGCCCTTGAACGGCTCTCCACGCGCACGTAAGCAATGTCCTGGCGCTGAATGGTGAATTTCAGCATGCTGGTGATGTTGTAGAAGAACAACTCGGTGGCAGCTACATCCTTCGAATGCGCAGCAGACACGTGGGCGTCTCCAAAGGTACCGTCCTGGGTGGGCTTGATGACATTGGAAAGATAGAAGCCGTTGGTGCCCCATTTGGAGGCCGTGGCGCCGTAGACGGCACTCACGTAGCTTTCCGCTTCCACTGCATCGAAATAGGCCTTGAGGCCATCGGCGGCAACGAAACGGGGCTGGGCTTCGGACTTGCCTTTCGTGTAAAACAGCACCTGATCTGTCGCTTTCCAGATGGTGCGGTCGTCATCGTCGAGGTCTGTCTTGGTGCCGGAATCCAGGGATCCTACATAATCGTAAGTCTTGAGCGGCCCCCCATACTCGGAGCCGAATTCCTTGACGCAGGATACCGTCAGGAGCGCCACAGGAAGCAGCAATGCTGCAAATCTAAAAATCCTTTTCATATCATCATAGTTTAAGGGTTACCAGACGAAGTCGTTGATCACATATTGTTCGTTCTGACCTTCAGGGCCGTCGCTGACGCAGATCAGAGCTTCCTCGCGGAGTTCGTATGACTCCATTTCGGGTGCTGAATAATTACATTTTTTCATAACACGCAAATATAGCACATTTTTTCTTATTTCACATAACCGGTGAGCCAAGTCTCAAGGTAGGGAACCAGCGGTGAACTGGTCACGACCATGACCTTGAACCGTAAAGCGCCCCTGCGTTGCTCCTCGGGAATAAGTGTCGCCCTGATTGTCGCACATGAGTCTCCCTCAAGGGTTTCAGGGAAGCTGAATTCCAGACCTTTGCGATTGGATGATACGGACTGGATCCTGGCCGGGAAAGACGTTGAATTCTGAAGAGTGATTTCAACTGTTGCAGAAGTGCCCAGCGGCACGTCGCCGAAAGAAAATTCGCTTGCAGCAAATTTGGGTATGGCAGAAGAGTTCCTTTCAGCCGATGAGAGCTTGCTGAAATCGTCCAACACTACTGTCTTGACGTAAAATGGATCAAGAGAGGTGCCGTCAACCACGGGAGTGAAAGAATAATTGAAAGGTCCGCGCACCAGGGAATCCGGGACGAAGGAATATGAAAGGAAGGTGCGGGTCACAGGTTCAATTGTGGTGAAAGTATATGATAGGATCAGGCCCGGAGTGATGTCTTTGAACTCCAGGTCGATAGGTTTGTCGGAAAAATTACATAGTTCTATCCTGCCGCCTTCCTCAACCCCGGAGTGCACTAAGCCTGCGTCGACAGGGTCAAATTCAAGTCCGAGTGCCCCTCTGCGATAGCGGAAATCAGTAAACAGCGACTGGGGTGTATCATGGATTGAGCCGGAAAAACGAAGGATATAAGGGGAAGACTCCCCTTCCACCATCACGGTGATGGATTTATGGAAAGAATCCGTGTAACGCTCCTGATGATAAAGAGCGGACACGATGCCCGAACCGCCCGGAGGCACCGGATCGGTGGTCCAGGACAGCTTGGTGCATGAACATGAAGCCACGGCATACGCAATCCGCACGTCGTGGGAAGAAGTGTTGACGAAAGGATATTCGCACACTATTTCGCGCTCCAGCCTCGAGCGCGCCCCAAGTTCAAGAGATGTGGTCTCAAACTTGAGCGCGCCCGGTGCCGGTGCGCAAAAAGCGAACAAAAACGCTAATAGAATCTTAATCAATTCTTCTTGTTTAACCTGATCGGATAAGGAGCAGGCGAGTTCGGATTGATCTGATCGGACGGATTAAGGTCATTGCTGGACTGATAGCCGTCTTTAAGGGTCAGGAACCAATTATCGCCCACCTTCACGGGATTGAATACAAGTTTCAGGCCACCGTAGAGATACACAAGGTCGTTGACCCCTGCGGTAGAGAAACTGTAGCGGAGAAAACTCCATCCGTCGGACGGCATCTTCACGAATCTGGGACGGAGAAAGTCCTTGGATTCGTCGGCGATTCCATAGAGGACATTACCGTCGAGCACATTGAGCATATCAAGCGCAGCATCGCAATTACCCTCTTCAATATAAGTGAAGAACTGTGTGCCAAGAGCCACGACATTGAGCGTGTCCTGCTTTGTGAGGGATGCGATAAACTGCCTCTCGGCGTCCTTGTAAGTCATCACCTTGGGCGAATTGTTACAGGAGGCTGCCAAAGCAACAAACAATGAGAGTGCTAAAAGAAAACGAAATCTCATAATTAATAGAAAAAATGGCGCGCCTCACAGAGACGCGCCATATTTTAAAGAGCTAGAATATTAGTCATTCTGATAGTTGTGGTTGGTACCGTAGACAGGGATTTCAATCTGCCTTGTGAAGGTACCCCATGAGTAGGTGAGGGAGACGTCGACGCGGAGTGCGAAGTCTTCTGCGTAACCCATGTTGTTAGCATACCAGAACTGATAGCCAGCGAGGTTGTTCAGATCGGTGATATCAATCTCGATGATGTTGGCAGCACCGGTAGTAGTCATGTCATAGATCTTCGGGTTGGCAGGATCGGCAGGATCGATGATACCGATGATAGCGGCCCTGTTGACGTCCTTGATGAGATCGAACTTGGTCTTGTCGGTCAGGAGGTTCTTCTGGTTGGTGGCTACGGTGTTGAGATCAACGCTCAGCTTGGTGAATCCGTAGTAGTCATACCAGTCGACCTGGTGGTCAGCCTCGGTGGCCTTATCCTTCAGAGTCGGGCTGTAGTAACCCTTCTTGTAGGTCTTGGTGGCCTCATCATAGGTGAAGATCTTGTAGTTCTGCCAGTCAACTGCGCTGAACAGTGTGCCGAAAGGAACACGGGAACCGGTGGCCTCACCATCAACCAGGTGGTTCTTGGCAGGGTTGAAGTTCAGATAGACAGGACGCAGGAAGCGGACGTGGATCTGCTCGACCAGGAGCTCGCAGATGTCACCCTGGGTGGCGCCGGCGACCTGGGCAACGATATCAACGTTGCAATACAGGAAGTTCTCGGTCATGGTAGGATTCTCTTCCTTCTCCTTAGGGTTGGTGCCCCAGTTGATGAGCTGCTTAGTCACGTCGTTGCAGAGGTAGGTGATCACACCGTCGTTGGTGAGCTCGATGGCATCGGTGCCATTCCAGGAGAGCTTGCCGTCGTTGACCTTCGTCCACTTCTTGCCGTTGACAGTGATGTCCTTGTTGTCAGCGCTGAAGCGATAGAAGTAGGTAGCTCCGGGAACTGCAGCGCCGGTGGAGGCGGCAACGATCTGGACCTTATTTGCACCGTCCTTGACGAGCCAGTCGTCATCGATGTCCTTGTCGAAGAGGGTCACTGAAGGCGAGTTGTTGGTGCCACCCTTGATCCAGGTGATAGGAACGCGGACGTTGTTACGGATGGTAGCCATGCCGAGGTCGGTCTTGGCGTCATTCGGATACTTGAAGTTGAGATCCTCATACCAGTAGGTCGGGTTCTTCTTGATGAACTTCACAGCAGGCTTGTCGCCAACCTTGAAGGTCAGACCAATGTACACATCGTCGGGCTTGTTATTGAGAGTGCTGCCGACATTCTTGGTGAAGTGTGCATAGAGGGTCATGGTCTTGCCGACACCGACATGCTCAGCCTGGGACTTGTTGACGGCGAGCTTGAAGATATCGTTCACACCAGTGATGTCTGCGTCGCCGGTGGTAGCGTTATCCTTAGTGTAGGTGACCTCACCATAATCGTCGGAATGATCAGCCTTGCTGTCGTTGAGCTTCATGTTGCCGGAAGCATCCTTGTAGTAGGTCTTGTTCTGCTCCCAGGTGTAGTTGCCACGGAAGTCGTTGAAGGTCATCTTGAGACCGTCTTCGAGGATCTGGTAGGACATATCGTACCACTTGGTCTCGTTGGCGATCAGAGCGCAAGCATAACCGATTTCGCCGAAGTCCTTAAGGAGGAGAGTCACAGGAGGAACAACAACCTGAGGTTCAACCTTCCTGTCGATCCTGATCTTGAAGTAACCTGCGAGAACGACATTGTCCTTGGTCTTCTCGGTGTCGATGAGGGTCACGAGCACGATGGGACGACGACCGACGGCGGATATACCTTCGATGCTGTTGTTCTTGGTGATCTTCTCAACAGTCCAACCGGTACCGGCGGCGTTGGTCTTTGCATAAGCGGGGAAGAATACCTTCTGGCCTGCAGGGATGATACCGAATGCATTCTCGGAAGTGATGTTGGAACCAACAGTGTAGTCGATAAGCTCGAAGTTGAGGTCGAGGTTGGGATACTTCTTCTGGAGGTCGGCAAGAGTGATGATGCTGTCGTCACCCTTCACGTGGATACCGACGAAGTCGAGAGGGAAGCCGCTTTCAGCCCAGGCGTCGTACTGCACGGGCACGCTTGCAGCGTTCTCGGCAGCCTCGCCAGCGGACTCGAAGAGCATCTTCTGGCCAGCGATAATAGGAGTGCCGGCGCAATCCTTAGCCTTATAGGTGTTGGTCTTGAGGAATGCGAGGTGGTTGAGCTCCTCGAGGGCGGCAACAACAGCAGCGTAGTCGGAGGTGACGATCTTGTTGTTGTTGGTCTTGTCGGAAGCATAGAGGCTCAGGACAGAGACAATCTTCTGGGTAGGAGTAGAAGGATTGAGCTTGTCGGCGTTCTTGATCTTGTAGGTGACGGAAGCGATGTTGGTGTTCTTGCGGGTCACGCCCTTGAACTCAGCGCTCCAGCCGGGATTGCCAGCCATCACGTCGATATAGTCACGATCCAGGCAGTTGAAGCCCCACTGGCTGACAGCGGTCTCGAACTTGTAGGCCTGAGGATTCACGTGGTAGTCTGCGGTCTCGATAGCACCGAAGCTGTAGGGAACCTCGTTGCGGTTGACGATGAGATTTTCAGGCTTGTTCTTGGCCTTGACGCTGTAAGCACCCTGGTCCTCGAAATCGGTACCGGTAGCGGTGCCTGTGACTTCCTTGTAGTAACCACCGAGATAGTGGTAGTAGAGAGCCTCAATACCGCCATAGTAGAACTGAGGGATAGTCACGATGCTTGCAAGAGTTGCATCGAGGCTGAACACGACCTGGCCGTTCTCTGCGCCCTCGACGTTGAAGAGGGTGAGGGTGTTGCCGACGGTGTCCCAGACAGCGGTGACAGGATTCTTGCCGCCCTCGAACACGGGAACGGTCTCAGCAGGCTCAACGGCCTTGCCGGTGGCTCCGTCATACTTGACAAAGCTGAGAACACCACCAACAGTCTCGACTTTCCAGAAGTCGCCGTCCTTGCCGTCCTTGCCGTCCTTGCCATTGGTGCCGTTGGTACCGTTGGTACCGTTGGTGCCGTTGGTGCCGTCCTTGCCGTCTTCACCCTTGGCCTTGATGCCGCTGGGGAATGCGGTGGAGGTGAACCTCTTACCATCAATGCACCAGTAGCCGTCACTGTCAATGGTGACGACGCTACCATTTTTACCATCGGTACCGTTGGTTCCGTTGGTACCATTGGTTCCGTTCTTGATGTTGTAAGTCTGGTCAGTACCGTCCTTGGTCACGACGATGGCGAGACCGTCGGCGGTCGGAGTGACGCTCTTGAGCACGGAGCCAGCTTTGATGGCGTTGCTCAAATTGGTGACGTCGGTCTGCAGATTCTGAACAGCAGTCTTGAGTTCAGCAATCTCAGTGCCGTAATCTTTGGTACATCCGGTCAAAAGTGCAGCGCCTGCGACGGCGAACACAATTGCGAATCTAAAGATTTTTTTCATACACAAATTGTTTAAAAAGTTAATTATTAAAAAATTTTATGTTCTAGGGTTTAGTAACCTTGTCCAATGATTTCAGGCTCAAAAGGGTATAATACCCTCTTCGCCACGAAACCTAATAACGCGCAAATTTATATAGAAAAAATTTCTTGTGCAACAATTTTTAAAAAAATTTACATCCTGACGCCCTTTCAGAGGGGCCAGGATGGCAATTTTGATATATATTATATAAGGTAGGCATTAAAAATACTCGGAAAACACTCTGTCAAGCTGATCCCAGTCCACATTGCGTATCACCATGATGAAGTTGGGAAACTTGAGGGTCAGCCTGACTTTGCCGTCGGGATAGCTGACGATATCGGCGTCTCCCTCCTTGTAGTGCATGCTCCCGGATTCCTTGCCCTTAAGCTGACGGCGGATTTCGGGATAGTACTCATCCCCGACTTCGCGGCGCAGGCTCTTGGGCAGGAACTTGTTGAATGTCTTCAACTTGGTGAGCGTCATCGTCATGTGGATATTGGCATAGCGGTGGGTGAAGTCGATGAGGGGTTCATCCACCGCCTTGCCTTTCTGGGCATAAGCCCCGAATCCGGGCATCACGACGGCAAGCGTCAGAAGCACTAATAATAACCTCTTATACATTACGCGCGTTATGCGTTCTGCTTGATTGCAGCCTGTGCCGCCGCAAGACGGGCGATAGGCACGCGGAAAGGAGAACAGCTCACGTAGTCAACCCCGATACGGTTGAAGAAGTAGACGGAGTCGGGATCGCCGCCGTGCTCGCCGCACACGCCGCATTTGAGGTCGGGGCGCTTGCTGCGGCCGCCCTGGATACCGATTTCGACGAGCTTGCCCACGGCCTTCACGTCGATGGTCTGGAACGGATCGGCATCGAGAATCTTGTTGCCAAGGTAATCTCCCATGAAGGTGCCGACGTCGTCGCGGCTGAAGCCGAAGGTCATCTGGGTGAGGTCGTTGGTGCCGAAGCTGAAGAACTCTGCGGTGCGGGCCATGCGGTCGGCAGTGAGGGCTGCACGGGGGATTTCAATCATGGTGCCGAACTTGAAGTCGAGGACTTCGCCGGTGGCGGCTTCGACTTCCGTCTTGATCTTCACGCAGATAGCCTTCTGGAAGCGGAGCTCGCGCTCGGAGACGGTGACGGGGATCATAATCTCTGGGATAGGGTGGAAGCCCTCGCGCTGCAGCTCGGCCTCGGCGGTGAAGATGGCCCTGTACTGGGTCTCGGCGATGAGAGGATACGTCACGTGGAGACGGACTCCGCGGTGGCCCATCATGGGGTTGACCTCGTGGAGGTTCTCGCCGCGCTTCTCAATGTCGTCCACGGAAATGCCGAGCTCGTTGGCGAGTTCAAGCTCCTTCTCCTTGCCCTTGGGCACGAATTCGTGGAGAGGCGGGTCGAGCAGGCGGAAGACCACGGGCTTGCCGTCCATGATCTTGAGGGTGCTCTTGACGGAAGCCTTCATGAACGGCTCGAGCTCGTCGAGAGCGGCCTTGCGCTCCTCGTTGGTGTCGGAGAGTATCATCTTGCGGAGCTTTGCAAGAGGGGTTTCGGAATTCTTGCCGTAGAACATGTGCTCGATACGGAAGAGACCGATGCCCTCGGCTCCGAAGGAAAGGGCGCGTGCGGCGTCTTCGGGGGTGTCCGCATTGGTGCGGATGCCGAGACGGCGGAATTTGTCCACTATTTCCATGAAACGGATGAACAGCGGGTTCTCGCTGGCGTCCATGGTGTCTATCTTCTCAGCATAGACATAGCCCTTGGAGCCGTTGAGGGAGAACCAGTCGCCCTCCTTATAGGTGGCGCCGCCGAAGCTGACGCTCTTGCCGGCGAGGTTGATCTTCATGGACTCGCAGCCCACGATGCAGCACTTGCCCCAGCCGCGGGCCACGAGGGCCGCGTGGGAGGTCATGCCGCCGCGGGTGGTCAGGATACCTGCGGAAGCGCGCATGCCCTCGATGTCCTCGGGGGAAGTCTCCTCACGGATGAGGATAACCTTGCGGCCGGCTGCAGCGGCCTCCATTGCTGCTTCGGATGTGAAGACTATGGTGCCGACGGCTCCGCCCGGAGAAGCGGGAAGACCCTTGGCCACGACCTCGGCCTTCTTCTCGGAGGCGGGATCGAGGATGGGGTGGAGTATTTCGTCGAGCTGGGCGGGAGACACGCGAAGAACGGCCTCCTTCTCGTCTATCATGCCTTCGGAGAGCATGTCCATCGCCATCTGGAGGGCGGCGATGCCGGTGCGCTTGCCGATACGGCACTGGAGCATCCAGAGATGGCCTTCCTGGATGGTGAACTCGATATCCTGCATGTCGTGGAAGTGCTCTTCCAGGCGCCTGCGTATGCCGTCAAGCTCCGCGTAGACCTCGGGCATGGCGGCCTCGAGGGACTGCAGGTGCTTGTTGTGTTCGGTCTTGGTGGCCTCGTTGAGAGGGTTCGGGGTGCGGATACCGGCCACGACGTCTTCGCCCTGGGCGTTGATGAGCCATTCGCCGTAGAACTTGTTGTCGCCGGAGGCAGGGTTGCGGGAGAACGCAACGCCGGTGGCGGAGGTATCGCCCATGTTGCCGAAGACCATGGACTGCACGTTCACTGCGGTGCCCCAGTCATCGGGTATCTTCTCGATGCGGCGATAGGCGATGGCACGCTTGCCGTTCCAGGACTTGAACACGCCGCCGATGGAGCCCCAGAGCTGATCCTGGGCGGTGTCGGGGAATTCCACTCCGAGCACTTCCTTCACCTTCACCTTGAACTTGTCGCAGAGCTCCTTGAGCTCGTCTGCGGAGATTTCGGTGTCGGACTTGTAGCCGCGGGCTTCCTTGAGCTCTTCCATCATGCGGTCGAGTTGCTGGCGTATGCCCTGGCCGTCCGCGGGCTCGATGCCCTCAGCCTTCTCCATGACGACGTCGGAGTACATCATGATGAGGCGGCGGTAGGCGTCGTAGACGAACCTGGGGTTGCCGGTCTTCTTGATCATGCCGGGGAGGGTCTCGGAGCACAGGCCGATGTTGAGGATGGTGTCCATCATGCCGGGCATTGAACTGCGGGCGCCGCTGCGGCAGCTGACGAGGAGGGGATCTGCGGGGTCGCCGAACTTCTTGCCCATCATCTTCTCTGTTGCTTCAAGGGCTGCAGCAACCTCTTTCTTGAGGTCGTCGGTGTAGCCGCCGCCGAGTTCGTAATACTCTGCGCAGCATTCGGTGGTGATGGTGAAACCGGCCGGGACGGGCATCCCGAGCTTGCTCATTTCCGCAAGGTTAGCGCCCTTGCCGCCGAGGAGTTCCCTCATTGATCCGTCGCCTTCCGCGGTCTTTCCGCCGAAGCGATACACTCTTTTCTTGTTCTCGAACATATTTTTATAAGTAAATCTGTTTTATAAAACCAAGTCGCGAATATACTATTATTTTTTATTCCACGCAAACCGAAATGCCTATAAGAGTTTGGCGGCAAGGTCGGAAAGCGGGCTCCTTTCGCCCTTGCGCAGGAAAACGTGCTGGAATATCTTCTGTCCGGCCAGTTTTTCGGAAATATGGGAGAGGCCGTTGGACCATTGGTCGAGATATGGCTGGTCGATCTGGAACACGTCGCCGGTGAACACCATCTTGGTGCCTTCGCCGGCACGGGTGATAATGGTCTTTATTTCATGCGGCGTGAGGTTCTGGGCCTCGTCTATGATGAAGAAGCATTTGCCCAGGGATCGGCCTCGGATGTAGGCGAGGGGCTCGATGATGAGTTTTTCCATCGTGAGCATGGCATCCAGGCGCTGGGCCTCGCGCGAGCCGGGACGGAAGCGTTCCTTGATCACGTTGAGATTGTCCATCAGGGGCTGCAGGAAGGGGCTCATCTTGGTCTTCTGGTCGCCGGGCAGGTAGCCTATGTCCTGGTTGCCGAGTATGACGGTGGGACGGGAAAGGATTATCTGGTCGTAGTCGCGTTCCTGCGCGAGGGCGGAGGCGAGGGCGATGAGCGTCTTGCCGGTGCCGGCGCCGCCTGTCAGGGCCACAAGGTCGATTTTCGGGTTGAGGCAGGCATCCATGGCCATTTTCTGCTCGTCGTTGCGGGGATGGATGCCGTAGGCCTCGCGGGTCTTGATGAGCACTATCTTGCCGCGGTCGGCGTCGTAGCGGGCGCAGACGGTCCGGGATTCTTCATCTCCCAGGCCGGCGGCGCTCTCCTCCCAGCTGAACTTGAAGAGCTGGTTGGCCTCGGGCTTCGAAGCCTGCACGTCTTCCCAGGCGATGGCCGTCTCGGGGCCGTAGCAGAGAGCCTGCATCAGGCTGGAATCCAAGGTCTTGCGCAAGACTTCCTGGAGCCGTTCGTCTAGCTTGTCGTCGTCCACCTTGTCGGTGAGGTAGTCCTGCACCATCATTCCGGCCGCCTTGGCCTTTAGACGCAGGTTCACGTCTTTGGTCACGAGGGCGACGAAGGTGCCGGGATGGGTGTCGCGCACCCACATGGCGGTGGAAAGGATACGGTGGTCCTGGGTGTCGTCCTTGAACAGCTCGGCAAGTTCTTCCGGGAAGGGGTGGTTAGGCTCCACTTTTATGCGTCCCAGGCCCTTGCCTATAGGCACGCCGGTCTTGCCGAAGGATTTGCCGTTGGTGATTTTGTCCAGGTCCCGCATGAAGCCGCGGGCATGGTAGGCCAGGGTGTCGTTGCCTTTTTTGAACTTGTCGGCCTCTTCTATCACGGCGGTGGGTATCACGAGGTCGTTGTCCTTGAACTGCCGTATGGCCTTGTGGTCGTGCAGGATGACGTTGGTGTCGAGCACGTAGATTTTAGGTTTGCCCATATATTGTCAGTCTTCCCCTTCAGCGTTCTGCATAAGGGATTCAAGTATAGTCTGTATGCCGCTTTTGGCGGAGGCCTCCAGATGGAGACGGCCGTCGGCGGAAGGATGCCCGAGCGGGAAAAAAGCCACGTCCTGCAGCAGCAGCTCGGCGTCGATGTAGTCGAAATCCATGTCGCGTATCTGCACCACGGCGCCCGGCACTTCCGAGAACAGGATGCGCACCGGATCGCTCTCGCCGCAGGCCTGCATGATGCCGGATATGTCCACCATGGAGCCCGTGCCGCCGCGGGTCATACGGTAAAGCGCCGTGTAGAGCCCGCCCTCGCCCACGGTGGCTGCGCTCAGCAGGACCCCGTCTTCGGCCAGCTCACGGACCACTTCGAAGCAGTCCATAAGATAGTCACCGTCAGACACTTGCGGAGCCGTGCCGCCCTGCAGCCCCAGCGAGCCGGCGAGCATCGAGCCGCCCAGACGGTAGTCGGATGTGTCGAAAGGCAGGTAGACCACCCAGCTCTTCTTGTCGGGATGGAGCTGGTCGTCCACCAGCAGGGGCGCTCCGGAGAACGGAGTGGCGAACTGCACGTCGAAATCCCCTTCCTCGCAACTGTAGCGGCGCAGCGAGAGCCGGAGGTTGTCGATGTAGTCGGCGGCGGCCTCCACGGAACGGTAGAATGCCGCCATATCCCCCACCCTGCCCGGGTTGCAACGCCATTTCGCCGTGAGCGGAAGGTCGTCCAGCTTGAAATTGCCGTTTCGCCACATGGTGTCGATCAGGGCGCATGCGATACGGGAACGCGTCCAGGACTCCGCGAACGGCACCGGAGCCTGCGGACGCATCGCGAGCACAGACTTCAGGTAGCCGTCGATGCCGGAAGGGTCGAGGCTGATGGCGCCAGGCGGCGGGTCGAGGCTCTCGTCGAGCACGGTGCCACCGTCCTGCCTTTCGTCAGGCGTTTTCTCCGCCACTGAAGCGAGAATCTCCGCAGGGGTGAACTCCTGCGGGATTCCGTCGATTATGAATTTTGAGTGTAACACCATTTACTTGGATAATACAGGTCCCCTGCCGTCGTCGTTGGCGCGATAATGCGGAGCATAGAGCGATTCGATTTCCACCGCAGGGGTCTGGAACGCACCCTCCTGGGTCACGTAGAACTCTTCGGTGATGGTGGTGTGCTCCTCAGGATAGCTGTCGAACCAGTACTCCGTCTTGTCGGAGAGCACGTTCCGGTAGCCCTGGGGACTGAAACTCCAACCGCCGTAGCTGTAGGGAGTCAGCCACCAGCCGTAATGGCCTGAAAGCTGGCGCACCGGGCGGAAGGATGCCGGACGGGGCACGGTGACACGCACGAAGCTGCGGTTCTCCTCGTTCCAGATGCTGTACTGGGCCAGCACCTTGTCGCCTACCTTGAGGGTGTCCCCGTCGGATATTTGGCGGCCGTCCACTATGAACTGCCTGCTGATCTTGAAGCCGTTACCTGCCGCCTTGACCTCGGCGAAAGGCTTGGTGAAGCTCTTGGAGAGCAGTATCACCTTCGTGGCGAGGGTCTCGGGCGTGCCGCGGAGCACGGAAGAGATGGCCTCGATGTAGGCGGCGTCCTTTTCCCACTGCTGGGTCTCCTTCTGGACCATGATCCACAGGCGTATGCCTTCGGCGATACTGCTGGCCTGCTCCGCATACTTGGGCGAGGGCTGGGCAGCTGCAGCGTTGGTGAGAAGGTCGCAAAGCAGCGAGTGGGCGTAGAGTTCACTTTCCAGCAGACCGCGCCATGGCATCACCGCATTGGGATAGTAATAGCCGCCGGAACGGTGCTCCACAGCATACTGGAGCAGGGATTCCACATCGGCGTCGAGCGAACGCACAAGGCACTTTTTAATGCTGATGCCCCAGGACTTGGCGAGGTCCTTTCCTCCGGGCAGCTGCACCAGCGACTGGAGGGTGCGCAGGCGCCTTGCCTTTGCAAGGATCTGGGCATTCAGGCCCCTCTTCTTCTTGGGCACAAGGTAGTCCTTGGCGTCTTTCTTAAACTCCCTGAGCGCCTTGCCTGACGGCACCTTGAAAGGTACCTGGGGATACAGGGCGCGGGTCTGGAGATACAGTCCGAGGGATATTCCACCCCACCAGTAAGGCATGTCGGAACGGTCGAAGTAAATATCATCCAGATATTTCACGGCAGCTTCGGTGTCGATTGCGCTGAGGTCCTGCTCGGGCATGGCGGCGATGCGCTGAAGCACTGCGGCCGTGATCACGGGCGAAGACTCCATGCCTTCGAACCAGGATATGCCGCCGCTGCGGTTCTGGCAGGCGGCAATCTTGTCCAGGATGTCCTTGAGCTCGCTGTCGGACAGTCCTGGAGCTCCGAGCCTGCGGGCAAGCACGTTGGAATAATAGGCCTCGGTCAGATCCAGCACGTTGGAGCTCTTCGGCTCGATCTTGTCGGGGATCGCATCCTTTATCATATCGATGATGCTGCGCTCCACCGGCTCGATCTCCGCGGCATCCACGTTCACGAAGAGGCCGCGCAGGTATGCGAGCAGCTCTTCGCGGTCGGCTCCGGCCTTCAGAAGGGCGGAATGTGCCTCGGTGAGCGTCTGGAGAGGAGTCTTCACGGGAATGGCCACGAACATGGCGTCGGAGCCGTATTCAGCCTCATCGGCTATGAAGTTCACGAGCACGCCTATGGCGTCGAACCCGGACGGCACGTCGAGCGGGACGTCGAAGGGCCTGGAGCCGCCGGCCTGGAGCGTCACGCGCTCGGTCCTGGTGGCGAGCACGTGGGCCGTCTTGTAGTCGGCGCCGTCGTAGAAGCGAATGGCCACGCGTCCGGAGACAGGCTTTTCAAGGTTGTTGGAAAGTGTGGCCTTTGCGGTGTAGGTGTCGCCTGCATAGAGGAACTGGGGCTCGACTATGGCCACCTTCACTGGTATGGAGACCTTCATCTCCTTGCGCAGCACCGCGTTGAGCATGCCCTCGCCATGGGCGAAAAGCTGCACGTAGAAGGTAGAGAGGCGGTCGGCGCCCTTGCAGTTGAATTCTATCAGGCCGTCCTTGTCGGAGCGCAGGCAAGGCTCCCAGGCCATGGTGGCCGAGAAATTGTCGCGCACATGGACTTCCTGCTGCGCCTCAGGCTCGGGAGCGGCACCATCTTCGGATATGGCGACGGCATCCGCAATGTTCATCGCAGACTCATACACCACTTCGGCGCCCCTGCCCGCCGCTTTGTATCGTACGCCCTTGGCGGAACCCAGGGCCCTGGTCTCATACAATTCATCGAAGTAGTAGCTCGAGCCGTTGACGCCGCACTGGTTGCGGTAGCTTATGGAAGCTTCCGGCCTGCGGGACGGATAGACTTCGCTCCAGACGTTGGGCTCAATGGTCTCGGTGGCCTTGTCGAACACGGTCGCCGCGCACTCCACGCCGGGAAGCGAACGTATGAGGAACTTGCATTCCTGGCCGGGGGTGGCGAGGTCGATGAAGCGCTCATATGAGAGCGGAAGCTCCTTGCGTACGACCGGCAGGCGTATGGTGCGGGAATACGTGTACACATTGGCGTTGCGGAAGAACAGGACAGTGAGGGTGAGGTTTTCGGAGTACTCCGGCTTGCGGGCGTATCCTACTGTCATCAGCGAGCCCTTCTTGCCCTGGACGCCTTCGAGGTGGATTATCTGCTTCTCCAGTATCACGTTGCCTGAGCCGGCGAGCTCGACCACGGCCCAGACAGGACCGTCTGTGGCGCCGACCTGGATGGCGATATCCTCCCCGCCCAGCTCCTTGAAGAAGCAATAGACGGGCATGTCGAGGGCGGTGTCGGTGTCGGTGGCCTTCACGAAGGTGTGTGTGGTCCTGGCTATGCGCTGCTTGCCGGAGGCGTCGTTGGCAGTGACCACCGCCTCGACCAGATAGAGTCCGGACGGTTTGCCCTTGAGGTCGATGTCGAGGGTCTGCTGGGAATCGGCTTTGCCGCTGGTGATTTCATTGTCGCCGTATTTCACGGAGTATCTGATTTCCAGCCCCTTGCGCTTGCAGCCGCCGGTGCGGAAGGTGATTCTGGCGAAGTCGTCGCGGACTATCCAGTTGCTGTAGCTGCCATTGGTAACTTTCCCCGGGATGAGGGTGTAGTTGCCCGGAACGCTGTTCTCAAGGGACAGGCCGATGGGGAGGGAGTCGTAGGCGAAGCGGCTGGTCTGGAAGCTGAGGGTCTCGCCGGTGGCATCCACTATCTTCACCGTGATGGGGAAATAGTTGCGGTATTCGGTGGAAGAGAGGAATTCGAAGGCAAATGAGCCGTCGGATCCGATTTTCAACTCGTCGCTGCCCTTGATCATGGGTATGCCTTCAACGGTGTAATAGGCGCGGGCGCTGCTGAGCGAATGGCCTGAATATGCCTTCACCTTGCCGCTCACGCGTATCTTGTCGCCGGTCAGGTAGAGGGTATTGTCGGGATCGAAGGTCACTTCGAAGGTGGGCAGCACGAATTCGTCCACTCGGAGGCGGCGTGCGGCCTGGTGATAACTGGAATCTCCGCAGAACACCTTTATGCTGTAGTAGCCGCCACGGTCGCCGCCCACGAGCTCAAAAGCCCCGGACACAGAACCTAAATCGTTGGTTTTGAGCACCTTTTTCTCCAGCTCCTGGTCCTTGGAATCGTAGAGCTTCACGGTGAGTTCGGTGCCTTCAGGGGCAAGCTGGTAGGAGTAGGTGCCGGTGTAGGAAATGGCCTTGAAATGCACGGTCTCGCCGGGATTGAAGGCCGTGCGGTCGGTCAGGAGCACCACCCTGGCGGTGGAATAATCCTTATACTCCCGCACCTCGCCCGGATTGGGGGAAGAGATGTTGATCATCTGCGAGAGGCGCAGGCGGCCGCCTTCAGTGTAGCTGGCGCGAAGCTTATAGCTGCGGTAGTCCTTGGCGTTGGAGTACTGGCGGAACGAGGCCGGAAGGGGCGTGAAGCCGTCAAGGGCCACATCGGACGCACGGGTTATCAGCTTCGAATCGGCGTCGAAGAGCAGGAAATTGCATTTCTTCAGGGGCTCGCCGGTCCAGTAATCGGCCACGTAGGCACCGTAGCCTTCGTGGTCGGCACGCACGGCGACGGAGAGCGTGTATTTTTCGAAACGGACCTTTTCCTCACAGGTGCCGGATTTGCAATAGACGGTGTAGGAGCCGTCGTCGATATCCGGGAACTTGTAGGTAATCAAGTCTTTACGATAGTAGCTGTCGGTCTTGTTGGTGACAGGGACGCTGTAGACGGTCTTGCCGTTTTCGTCGACAATGCTGAGCTTGAACTCACTGACGTTGCGGAGGGTGATGCTGGCTTCGTCGTTGCTGACGGAGATGTCGATGCTCTTGGCGTCGAGGGTTTCGATAAGGTCGGCCACCGCCGTGCAGCATCTGGCCAGGGAAGCGTCGACTCCGGCGAAGGCTCCGCGCTCCTTTTCAAAGGCGGCGCACTTGGCGCGGAGGGCCTTGAAATCGTCGGAGGTGGTGGTCTTTTCTCGGTTGAGCTGGGAGAATTCGTAGCTCAGGCGCCTCTGGCGGGCGAGCAGGGCAACGCCCTTGCCCTTGTATTTCTCGGCAAACTCGCCATATTCGGGATACGCCAACGGGCTGCTCTTGCGCTCGATCGCATAGAATTCGATGAGCTCGGGCAAAGGGTATCTGTCTTTAAAACAGCTCTTTGCCGGACCGCTCAGGTTGGTGCTCATGGCAAGGTTCCAGACTGCGTATTCATAATCGTTGGAAAGCAGCGGAAGCACAGCCTTGGAGAAGAGCTGTCCGGTGATGCGGCCGTCCCTCTTATAAAACTCCGGGTTGTGGGTGGCGAGGAGGGCGTCCTTGTGCTTTTCGATGAAGGCCTGGGCGTCCTTGTCTTCCCAGAGATGCCTGCGGTGGAAGAACACGACCACGGGCTCGCCGAACTCGTCGATAGCCTTTTCCATGTCCTGCTGGGCGGCGGAGCGGTCTTTCCAGTTCACGCTGGAGCGCACCGAAACCATTATTTCCTCAGCACAGTAGAAATCCCAGCCAAGATGCTGTCTCACCGCCTCTTTCCGTATTTCTTCCAGGGCGTTCAGCTGGTCCTGGGGCTTGTCGGCGGCCTCAGCCTTTTGATAGACCTTCCAAAGGCTGACCAGCGTGTGGCCTTGGGAGTCTTTGTTCTGGGAGAAAGACATCAGCGGTAAAAGGATTAGTGTCAGTGTCAGTGCAATTCTTTTCATACGCTTTCCAAATATGAAATGGCCTCGGACACCACGAAGGTGCTTCCGCCTATGTAAACTATAGGGTCGAGGCCTCTTTCCGCAAGGTCGCGGGCTCGCTTTAGCGCCGCTTCCACGCCGGCGGCAACAGGGCCGGACTCCGTAAAGTTAAGGTTTTTCAATTTCAATGCCAAATCTTTGACGGGCATCGCCCTTTCTCCTTTCGGGGCCACAAGGAAATATTCCGCATCCTGCGGCATCAGGCCTGCGATTCCTGCAACGTCTTTATCTGCCATTACACCATATACGATGACAAGAGGGCGGGGCGGGGCTCCGGCCGGGCTGACCATGGCCTCCAGGCGCCGGAAATTCTGCTCCAGGGCGGGGGGATTATGGGCTATGTCGCAGATTGTGAGGGGTTTGTCAAGGAGCACTTCCCAGCGGCCGCGGAAGCCGGTGATGCGGGCGGCGGAGCGTATTCCTTCCTCGCCGCCGCTGATTCCGAGTATGGAAAGGGCGGCCCACACGGTGCGGAGGTTGATGTCCTGGCAAGGGCCCGCAAGGTCGGAAGCAAGGCCTTCCGGCACCTGAAAATCCTCGGCGTAGTGCAGCGGGGAGCCCTTTTCGGCGGCGATACGTTCGAACACGGGTTGCGTCTGCGGGTCGCGGCCCCACACGAGCGCCGGCACGCCGGGCTTGAAGATGCCGGCCTTTTCGGCGGCGATTTCCGCCCTCGTGCCTCCCAGCAGCGCGCAGTGGTCGAGGCCTATGGACGTTATTATACTGATTTCGGGAGTGATTATGTTCGTGCTGTCCAGGCGCCCGCCAAGCCCGGTCTCAATCACGGCCGCATCCACCTCCTGCCGCGCAAACCACCAGAAAGCCATCCCCGTCGTCACCTCAAAGAAAGACAGCCCTTCCCTGTCGAACCGCTCCAAAAACTCCACCACCTCCGCCTGAGGAATCATGTTATTATTAACAATTTTGATACGTTCCCGGAAATCGACAAGGTGGGGGGAAGTGTAGAGGCCGGTGCGGAGGCCGGAGGAGGAGAGGGCGGCGGCGAGCATGGTGCAGACGGAGCCTTTGCCGTTGGTGCCGGCCACGTGGATGCTGCGGAAGCGGCGCTCCGGGTGCCCGAGGGAGGCGGCGTACTCCTCCATCTGCGCGATGCCGGGCTTGTAGGCGTCGGATGTGAACCCGGCCGTCTGCACGCTGCGGTGCCGCGCGAACAAGGCCCCTATGACCTCACCGTACTCCATTAAAGGTAGGTGCAGAAATAATCCGTGAACTTAAGATACAACTGCTCGCGCCACCCGCCGAAAACGTTGTGCTCGCTGCAGGGATAAGGGAAATAGTCCGCCAGCACGTTGTTCTCCACACAGGACTGGATGAAACTCAGGGAGTTGATGGGCAGCACCGTGGCGTCCTCCATGCCCTGGCATATCAGCAGCCTGCCCTTCAGGCGGGGCGCCTTGTCCACCAGCGAAGTCAGGGCGAAGCCCTCGGGATTCGTGTCCGGAGTATCCATGTAGCGTTCGCCGTACATCACCTCATACCACTTCCAGTCTATCACCGGACCGCCGCAGACAGCCACGCTGAACGTGTCCGGGAAGGAAGTTGCGAGCGTGATGGTCATGAAGCCGCCGTAGCTCCAGCCCGACACGCCTATCCGTGCCTCATCCACCCAGCCCTCGGCGATCAGCTGCTTCAGCCCCTCCATCTGGTCGGCGCTCTCGGCCTGGCCGCACCGGCGGTTGATGGCCTTCTCGAAGGCGGCGCCGCGGTTGCTCGTGCCCCTGTTGTCCTGGACGTACATCACGTAGCCCTTCTGCGCCATCAGCAGCTCCCAGTAGCGAATGCCGCCGAGCCAGCTGTCGGTGACCATCTGGCTGTGGGGCCCTCCGTACACGTAAACGATAAGCGGATACTTCTTCGACGGGTCGAAACCGGCCGGCTTGAGCAGGCGGTAGTAATTGACGTACTGAGGGTCGGCGGATGGCACGGTGCCGAATTCCACGCTCACCGCAGCGGCATCCTGAAGTGGCGTCGCACTCTCGTCCAGCAACTCCAGCAGCTTGCCGTCGGCGCTGCGCAATTCGGTGCGGCCGGGCATGTCCACGGCGCTCCAGCGGTCCAGGAAGCGCTTGCAGTCGGGGCTCATCTGGATGCGATGCAGGCCGCTTCCCTCGGTGAGCCGTTGCGGAGCGCTGATACGTATCTTGCTGAGCTTCTGCGGCTTGCGGCCGGAGGTCAAACGGGTGAGACGGACGCGGAACAGGTGGTTCTCGACGGGCGACACTTCGGCGGAGGTGTAGTAGACATATTCGCCGTCGTTGGCCACATAGGCGACGTCGGCGCTGCAGCCGGTCAGCCGCCTGATGCCGCCCTGCAGGTCGCAGAGGTAGAGCTGGCGGTAGCCGTCGCGGTTGTCGGTGCGGTAGATGAAGAATTCCGTGCCCTTGATGAAACGGACGCCTTCCTGGGGCTCCACCCATGCGTCGTTGGCCTCCTCAAGGAGCGTGCCGAGCAGGGTGCCGTCGGAGGCGCGGTAGTGCTGCAGTTTCACGTGATGCTGGGCGCGGTCTACGACCTGCACCAGAAGAGCGCCGCCGTCCGGGGTCCAGGACACGCCTGCAATGTAGCGGTCATCCTCGAACTCGTTGATTTTAAGGACGCTGAGCACATTGCCGAGGGTGTCGCATACGCAGAGCTCCACGCGCTCCGAGCTCATGCCGTTCATCGGGTACTTCACGCTCTTGAGCGAGCCGCTGCGGGGGCGGATGTCCAGCAGGGGGAACTCGGTGACGGCGCTCTGGTCCACGCGGTAGACCGCCAGAAGGGAGCCGTCGGGCGATGGATACCAGCCCCTGTCGATGCCGAACTCGTTGCGCGAAGGCACGATGCCGTATTTCACCTCAGGATTCAGCGATTCGGGGAGTTTCGGGGCCTTGGGCGCGCGCCTGGCAGGCTTTTCGACCAATTGCGAGTCTTCCGTCCAGAAGAAGCGTTTCTGCTGCGGGGCGAGGCGGCCGCTCACGAGGTCTTTGCAACTTATCTGCCTGCCGCCTTCAGAGCCGACGGCAACTGACTTGAGGACTGTGCGTTGCGAACGCTGCTGCGCCGGAGCCGGCTGGAGCGACAGGACGGCTGCCAGGGCACTTATTATAAATAATTGGTATCTCATACAAATACAAAGATGAAAAATTATTGCTATTTTCGCAAAAAATCAGTCCATGAAATACATGAGGAAGGCTTTATTTATCATTGCTGCGGCATGCCTGTCCCTGACGGGCCTCGGCCAGACCCGCGACGCATTCGAAGAGATACGCCAGGACCCTGAAAAGGCCGGCACCGTGCACTACATGTACGACCACGACATTCCCGCCTGCGCAAAGGCTCCAGCAGGATACAAGTCGTTCTATATCAGCCACTACGGCCGCCACGGCGCGCGCAACCACTCCACCGATTCCGACTTCGACCAGCTCTACACGCTGTTCACGACCGCACATGAGCGGGGCCTGCTCACGGAGCGCGGCGAGGAGTTCCTGCGGCGCTACGCCGACGCCTACAAGGTGCTGCGCGGCTGCGGCGGCGACCTGTGCGACCGGGGCTTCGAACAGCAGTACAAGATAGCCCGCAACATGTACAAGGCCCACCGGCACATCTTCCGCAAGGGCGCCCGCATCAGCGCAGGATCCACCTACGTGCCCCGCTGCATCCTCACCATGTCGGCATTCACGGACGAACTGCTCCGGGAGAATCCCCGGCTCGTCATCGAGAAACAGGCAAGTTTCTCCGAGATGCCCTGGCTCAACCCTTTTTCAAAGTACAACCCCGACATCCATCCCACGGACGAGGGCTACAACAACAAATACGCTTACTGGCAGAAGGACTACCAGGCCATGTGCAAGGAGCTGTGCCGGCCGGAGGTAGTGTTCGGACCTCTGCTGAAAGACCTGTCGCTGCTGAAGGAAATCGGCGACCCGCTTGAACTGGAGGGCGCGCTGTATTCGGTGGCGATGAACGCCCAGTGCAACGGTAAACTGCGGAACGACCTTGTGGAATTCGTGCCCTACGAGGAGCTCTGCCGCCTCTACGAGTGCCGGAATTTCCGTTTTTACTGCTCCAAGGGAGCCGATACTCTCTACCAGAAAGGCCGCCAGTGGGCCTTTGTCTGGCGCACCATGCAGGACATAATCGACAAGGCCGACTCCGACCTCGAGACCGGGGAGTATGCCGCGCGCCTGCGCTTCGGCCACGACATAATCATCATGTCACTCTTCGTGCTGCTCGATATCGACGGCTTCAACAAGCCCGTCGGGAAGGCCTCGGAGATCAAGGACGTGTTCCGTTCCTACGACTTCCCCATGTCGCTCAACACCCAGTTCGTGTTCTACAAAAACCGCCGCGGCGATATCCTGGTGCGGCTTCTCTACAACGAGCGTGACCTTGCCCTTCCCATCCCCGACTGCGGCACGCCCTACTTCTACCGCTGGTCCGACTTCCGCGACTTCGCCCTCCGCCGCATCGCCCTCGCCCGGCACATCCTCGCCACCACCCAGGCCCCTCCGAAGAAGAAGTAGTGGCCGTTTTCAGCAAGTTGCTGAATATCAGCAACAACCGATTCTCCATGGCGCGGTTTTACGCCATGGAGAATTGTAAACTATTGGGAGGCAGAAGGTTACGTTTTACGCCCCCCCACCGACATCCGGTCAATAGCGGATGGGATTCGGAGCGAAGCGACAGAGGGGATAGCAGCGTAGCTGCGGAAGGGGAACCTTCCCCTTCTCCCCTGGGGGTGCAGGGGGATAATGGCTCTACCTTACTGACATCCGGTCAATAGCGGATGTCAGTAAGGTAGAGGGCGGGGGCGGGGGCGGACTCGCCGGCGAGGGAGCGGCGGGACTCGCGGAGGCCGTCGGAAGCGTCAGGGGGGAGGATAAGGGCGTCGAAATCATGGAGATAGCGGCGGCCGCGCCCGACTTCCAGCAGCGTGCCGACGATGGCGCGGACCATGTTCCGCAGGAACCTGTCCGCCTCGATCACGAAACGCCAGTAGCTCACCTCATATCCGGGAAGGGCCATACCGGACGGACCGGGGACGGGTGCCGGCATTATCAATGGTATGCCGGCGCGGACAAGCGGCTCACAGGGCTCCCAGAAGGCGCGGTAGACGGTGCAGATGGAAGTCTTGTTGTCGCCGCCGGACTTCTCGAAACAGGAAAAGTCATGGGTGCCGACAAGGCGGGAGGCGGCCTCATTCATCTTCTCGAAATCGACCTCGGGATAAGCGAAATAATAGGAACGGCCCTCCAGGAAGGGATCCTTCACACGATGAAGGTAGTAGCAGTACTGCCTCAGACGCGCGTCAAAACGGGCGTGAAAGTCCGGGGCGGCAGGCGCCACGTTGATGATACACACCGACTTAGGCAGAATCGCGTTGAGCTTGTATCGCAGCTGGGCGCAATCCACCCCAGCGTCGGAGCAGTCGAAATGGGCCACATAGAAGGTCGCGCTGACTCCGGTGTCGGTGCGCCCGGCGCCGACCACCCCGACCGTCTCCTTCAGCAGCACCCCCAGCGCCTTCTCCACCTCCTCCTGCACCGTCCTCACCTTCGGCTGGATCTGCCAGCCGAAGAAGTCGGTGCCGTCATATGCCAGGTCAATCCTATATCGCATATCGGTAAGAAAAAGTTACGGTTCGGAGCGAAGCGACAGAGGGGATAGCTGCGGAGCAGCGGAAGGGGAACCTTCCCCTTCTCCCCTGGGGGTGCAGGGGGATAATAGCTTTGATGCAAAGCATCTGCCAGCCGAAGAAGTCGGTGCCGTCATATGCCAGGTCGATTCTATATCGCATATCGACACAAAATTAGCAGTTTTTATGCGGAAAGCAATAGGGATTCTTCGCTGGCGCTCAGAATGACAACAGACGGAAGCGGGCACATTTTTTGCAATAGTGTCTGCGCGCGTTGCTGCATAAAGCGGCGCGCGTTAATTTGTGCAAAACTTATAACCATATGGAAAGTGTAAACATCAAGGAACTCAACGACCGCATCCAGAAAGAAAGCGGATTCGTGGATATCCTCTCTCTGGAAATGGGCAAGGTCATCGTGGGCCAGAAGCATCTGGTGGAAAATCTGATGATAGCCCTCCTGGCCGACGGCCACATCCTCCTCGAAGGCATGCCGGGCCTGGCCAAAACTTTAGCCATCAGCACATTGTCCAAGGCCGTGGGCGGCAAGTTCAGCCGTATCCAGTTCACCCCGGACCTCCTCCCTGCCGACGTGACCGGCACCCTGATCTACTCCCAGAAGAAGGAAGAGTTCGAGGTCCACAAAGGTCCCATCTTCGCCAACTTCGTGCTTGCGGATGAAATCAACCGTGCCCCTGCGAAAGTGCAGTCGGCACTGCTCGAAGCCATGCAGGAGCGCCAGGTCACCCTCGGCGACCAGACCTACCGCCTGCCCGAGCCCTTCCTCGTGATGGCTACTCAGAACCCGGTGGAGCAGGAAGGCACCTATCCCCTCCCCGAAGCCCAGGTGGACCGTTTCATGCTTAAGTGCATCGTGGACTACCCCAAGAAAGAGGAAGAAAAACTCATCGTGCGCATGAACAACAGCGGCGAGTTCCCCACTCCCAACGCAGTCGTGACTCCGGAAGACATCATCCGCGCCCGCAAGATAGTCCGAGAGGTCTATATGGATGAAAAGATAGAGCGCTACATAGTGGACATAGTGTACGCCACCCGTACTCCAGCCGAATACGGCCTCAAGGAGCTCGAAGGCCTCATCGGCTTCGGCGCATCGCCGCGTGCCAGCATCTCGCTGAGCCTTGCCGCCAAGGCCTACGCCTTCATCAAGCGCAGGGGCTACGTGATTCCCGAGGACGTGCGTGCCGTGTGCTACGAAGTGCTCCGCCACCGTATCGGCCTCACCTACGAGGCGGAAGCGGAGAACGTGACCACCGAGCAGATTGTTGAAAAGGTCATCAACGCAGTGATTGTGCCGTAATGGACGCCACCGAATTACTGAAAAAGGTCCGGAAGATAGAGATAAAGACCAAGGCGCTCTCGCACCAGATATTCGCAGGAGAGTACCATTCGGCCTTCAAAGGGCGCGGAATGGCATTCAGCGAGGTGCGTGAGTACCAGTGGGGCGACGACGTGCGCTCCATGGACTGGAACGTCACGGCCCGCCTGCGCAGCCCCTACGTGAAGGTGTTCGAGGAGGAGAGGGAGCTCACGGTGGTGCTGCTCGTGGACGTGAGCCGCTCGGGACTGTTCGGCACCGTGGGGCAGACCAAGCGCGAGCGCATCGCCGAAATCGCCGCCGTGCTGAGTTTCAGCGCCATCCTCAACAACGACAAGGTGGGCGCCCTCTTCTTCAGCGACCGCATCGAAAAATTCATCCCCCCGAAAAAGGGCCGCAGCCACCTGCTCCACATAATACGCGAGATGCTGCAGCTCCAGCCCACCTCCGACGGCACCGACATAGGAGCGGCTCTCAGATACCTGACCAACGCCATCAAGAAGAAGTGTACCGCATTCATACTCAGCGACATGATTGATGTCGACCAGGACGGTACGCCCCGCTATGAAGACGCCCTCAAGGTGGCCGCAGGAAGGCACGACCTCTCCGTGATCAAGGTCCACGACCCAAGGGAACGCACCATCGTGCCCGTGGGCCTCGTGCACATAAAGGACGCGGAGACCGGACAGGACTCCTGGATCAACACCGACTCCGCCAAGGTGCGAAGGGCCTATTCGGAATGGTTCGGCGCCCTGGAGCAAAAGGAGGAGAAACTCTTCAACAAATACCAGATAGACAGTGTGGATATCGCCACCGACCAAGACTACGTCAAAGGCCTGATGGCTCTGTTTCAGCATAAATGAAAATCTTGACCTTCATACTGGCCGCGCTGCTGGACATAGTGCCCGGAGGAGACGCCCGCATTGAGCAGCTCCAGAAAAGGGACTCCATCCTGATTGCAGACCAGGTACGTTATGAAATAGTCATCCAGGGGCTGGACAAGGAACACGGCCTCGCCCTGCCCGACTTCACCGGCGCATCCAACGACACCCTCACCCTCATAAGGGGATGGCAGCTGGACACCCTGTCGGGCGGAAAGCCTGTGCGCTCGCGCAACTCAAAGGCTGCCGCAAATATACTCCGCAAGCCCTTCGACGTCCGGGCGAGCATAGTCCTCGCCCCGTTTGAGGAGGGCACGTACATGCTTCCGGACATCCCTGTGGCCCGCATCGGCAAGGACGGCACCGACACCCTTATATTCAAAGGCGTGGAGATGGAAGTGAAGACCATGCCCGTGGACACCACGACCTTCCAGATCCACGACATCAAGGGGCAGATACTGTATCCCGTCACCTTCAAGGAGGTGCTGCCGTGGATAGGCGGCGGGCTGCTCGCCGCAGCCCTGATAGCCCTTGCGGCCTGGCTCATGATCAGGGCCAGCCGGCGCAAGGCCGAAGCCCTAAAGCCCAAGGATCCCGCCTACATAGTGGCCCTGCGCGAGTTGGACAAATACCGCTCCGACAAGTACTGGGCCCCGGAAAAGCAGAAAGCCTTCTATTCCGGCATCACCGATGCCCTGAAGTTCTACATGGACGACCGCTTCGGCGTGGACGCCCCCGAGATGACCACTGCCGAACTCTTCGACGCCCTGAAGTCCGACAAGGACATCACGCCGCAGATGTACGCAGACTTGAAAGACCTTTTCGAGCGGGCCGATTTCGTGAAATTCGCCAAGCACGTGGCGCCGGACGAGGAAAACGCCAAGGCGCTGCCGCTGGCAGTGAGTTTCGTGACCAGCACCTACCAGGCCGACATTGAGAAGGAAAACAGCGGGGAGGAGGCCGCGGACGACTGATGTTCTTCGAGTATCCCAAACTGCTGTGGCTGCTCCTTGTGCCGGCGCTCCTGGTGGCTCACTATCTGTGGATGGAACTGGGTAAGCGCAAGCCGCATCTGAGGGTTTCGACCTCGGCCCCCTGGATGCGCGGCGGCATGTCTCCGCTCGCCGTGCTCAGGCACCTGCCGTTCCTGCTCCGCACCGCCGCCCTCGTGCTGATAGTGGTCGCGATTGCCCGCCCCCGTTCGAGCACGGAGGTGGAAAAGATCGACACTGAAGGCATCGACATCACCATGGCGATGGACGTGTCCACCAGTATGCTCGCCCGGGACTTCAACCCCGACCGTATAAGCGCCGCGAAGGATATCGCCATCGAATTCATAGCCCAGAGGCCTTCGGACCGCATGGCCATAGTCGTATTCGCCGGCGAGAGCTACACCCAGTGCCCGCTGACCACCGACCGCGCCACCCTTATCAACCTGATGAAGGAGGTGCAGACGGGACTCATTGAAGACGGCACCGCCATAGGCAACGGCCTCGCTACCGCAGTGGCCAGGATGAAGGATTCGGACGCCAAGAGCCGCGTCGTGATCCTGCTCACCGACGGCGTGAACAATTCCGGCGAGATTTCGCCGCAGACCGCAGCCGAAATAGCAAAGACCTATGGCATAAGGGTTTACACCATTGGCGTGGGAGCCAACGGCATGGCCCCTTATCCCGTGATGACGCCCTGGGGAGTGGAGATGCAGCAGATGAAGGTCGAGATCGACGAAAACCTGCTGAAGGAGATCGCCGACGTGACCGGCGGACGGTATTTCCGCGCCACCGACAACACAAAGCTTTCGGAAATCTATTCCGAAATCAACAAGATGGAGAAGGCCCGCACCACCATCGACAGCTTCCCCGTGTATAAAGAACTGTTCGGAAAGTACGCCATAGCGGCGCTGATATGCCTGCTGCTGGAGATGCTTGTCCGTTTGCTTATAAGGAGGATGCCGTGATGCTGTACTTTGCGAATCCCGAATACTTCCTCTTGCTGCTGCTTGTGCCGCTCATTCCGATAGTCTACGGAGTGGTGCGCGCCCTGCGCCGCCGTCGCGTCAGAGCCTTCGGCGACGAGCAGCTCGTGCGTGAGCTGATGCCTTCATGGTCCGGGCCGAAAGGCTGGATACGCATCATACTCTTCACGCTGGCGTTCTTCTGCTTCGTGATAGGCATTTCCCGCCCGCAGATGGGCGCCAAGCTCAAGGAACACGAAGCCAAGGGCGCCGAGATAATGATTTGCCTCGACGTGTCCAATTCCATGCTCGCCGAAGACTACTCCCCCTCGCGCCTCGACAGGGCCAAGCTCGCGATTTCCCGCGTGGTGGACAAGCTGCAGGGCGACCGCATCGGGCTCATCATTTTTGCCGGCACCTCTTTCGTGCAGCTTCCCATCACCACCGACTATGTGTCGGCCAAAATGTTCCTGGGCAGCATAGACACCGGTTCCGTGCCCGTGCAGGGCACTGCCATAGGCGACGCCATCCTGACCGCCGCCAAGAGTTTCAGCGCCCAGAGCGAGAAGAGCCGCGCCATCATAGTGATCACCGACGGCGAGAACCATGAAGACGACGCCGTGGACGCCGCTAAACAGGCCGCAGAGCTCGGCATAAAGGTGTATACGATAGGCGTAGGTTCGCTCCGCGGCCAGCCCATTCCCAAGGACGGGGAGCTGATGAAAGACAGCGAGGGCAACATAGTCGTGAGCCGCCTGGACGAAGCCACGCTCAAGAAAATCGCCGACGAAGGCGGCGGCGCCTATGTCCACGCCGGCAACGAAGAATTCGGCCTCAACCCCATCGTGGACGACATCAAGAAGATGGAGGCCGAGAAATACAGTTCCATAGTGTTCGAAGAATACGACGAGCAGTTCATGTACTTCTTCGGGGCGGCGTTCCTGCTGCTCGTGATCGAAATGCTCGTGGGTGAAAGAAAACACAAGAGGAGACTATTCGAATGAAACGGCTGATAAACATATTGCTGCTTCTGTGTGCGGTGTCCGTGGCGCTCGGCGCCCAGACCGACCGGCGGGAGGTCCGCGCCGGCAACCGCAAGTTCAAGAAAGGCGACTACAAGGAGGCTGAAATCGACTACCGGAAGGCCGTGGTCAAGGATTCCCTGTCCGTGGCCGGCAACTACAACCTGGCATCCACCCAGTACAAACAGCAAGACTGGGAGGGAGCCGACAAGTCGCTGCAGAGCATCAAGGACATCGCGCCGGCCGGCGAAAACGCGGCCCGCTGGCACTACAACTGCGGCGACGTGGCCCTGCAGAAAAAGGACTACGCGGCGGCCGTGAAGGCCTTCCGCGAAGCCCTGCTCCTCACCCCCGACGACCTGGACGCCAAGGAGAACTACATCTACGCCAAGAAAATGCTGGAAAACCAGCAGAACGGCGGAGGAGGCCAGGACCGGAATCAAGATCAGAACCAGGACCAGGATAAGGACCAGCAGGATCAACAGCAACAGCAACAGCAGCAGGACCAGCAGCAACAGGACCAAAACCAGGATCAGAACCAGGACCGGCAGCAGCAGGAGCAGAAGATCTCTCCCCAGCAGGCCCAGCAGATGCTGAAGGCTATCCAGGCCAAGGAAAAAGACACCCAGGACAAGGTGAAGAAGGAAAAGGCCGAAATGCTTAAGTCCCGCCAGAAAGAAAAGAATTGGTAGATATGAGACGATTCACCATAACACTCGCCGCACTGCTTGCAGGCGCTTTAGCGGCCGCCGCCCAGGACGAAATCAAAGTCAGCGTCCAGAACCTGGTGGCCGTGGACGAGCAGTTCAACGTGACCTTCGTCGTCGAAGGCGAAGGCAAACCGAGCAACTTCAGCTGGGAGCCCGGAAGCGATTTCCAGCTGGTCTGGGGTCCGCAAAAGGGCACATCCAGCTCCATCAGCATAATCAACGGCAAGAAGACCCAGTCGTCCCAGACCACCTACACCTACGTGCTCATGCCCCGCAGCGCAGGTACTTTCCACCTGCCTGCCGCCACAGCGACCGTGAAGGGCAAGGAAATCAGTTCCCGCAGCGTGACGATACAGGTCGTCACCAACGGCGCAGGGCAGGGCACCCAGTCCCAGCAGGGCAGCGCCCAGCAGTCCCAGTCCGGCACGCAGAACAGCGCCCAGACCGGCAACATCCCCTCCGACGACATCTTCCTCCGCCTCTACGTGAGCAAGACGAAAGCGGTCGTGGGAGAGACGCTCAACGCCACCCTGAAGCTCTACCACAGGGTGAACATAGGCGGCTTCGAAGACGCCCGCTTCCCCTCTTTCAACGGCTTCTGGAGCCAGGAAGTGCAGGCCCCCAGCAACATTGAATTCCACCGCGAGAACGTCGGCGACCGCATCTACGACGCCGCCGTGCTGCGCAGCTGGACCCTCATCCCCCAGCAGGCCGGTGAAATCACCATCGACCCTGCTGAACTGGTGTGCCTTGTCAACGTCCGCACGCAGCGGAACGGCAGCGGCAGCATCTTCGACAGCTTCTTCCAGGACGACTACCGCACCATACGCAAACGTGTCACCACCCCGGCCATCAAGGTCCACGTGTCCAAGGTGCCGGCCGGCGCTCCCGCCTCGTTCGGCGGCGGCGTGGGCACGTTCCGCATGAACGCCACCCTCACCCGCGACTCCCTGCAGACGCACGATGCGGCCGCTTTGAAGGTCACCATCACCGGCAAGGGCAACATTTCGCTCCTGGAGGCGCCCAAAGTGAGTTTCCCGCCCGACTTCGAGGTGTACGACGTCAAGACCAGCGAATCCGGCGGCAGCAAGACCTTCGAATATCCGTTCATCCCCCGCAGCCACGGCAACTTCGTGCTCGGGCCGGTGGAATACAGCTACTACGACGTTGCTGCCGGCAAATACGTGACGCTTCGCAGCCAGGAAATGACCGTCAAGGTGGGCAAGAGCGCAGATGCCTCTCCGGTGCAGGGAGGCGGCCAGCTGGTCTCCAACCCGAACCGTAAGGACGTGCGCGACCTCGGCTCCGACATACGCTTCATATCCACCCGGAAGCCTTCCCTGACCCGCGCAGGCTGGTTCTTTGTGGGCTCGGGGCCGTTCTGGCTCATCGCAGCCCTGCTGTGCATAATCGCGGCAGCGGTGTACTTCGGCACCCGTAAGCTCTGGGAGCGCAGGGCCGACGTGGCCGGCAGCAAGAACAGGGCCGCCACAAAGATGGCCCGCAAGCGCCTCGCCCAGGCCGGCGACTTCCTGAAAAAAGACCTCTACACGGCTTTCTACGAGGAGCTGCACAAAGCGCTGCTGGGCTTCGTGGGCGACAAGCTCAACATGCCCGCGGCCGACCTGAGCAAGGACAACATCAGCGAGCGCCTCTCCGAAGGCGGCGTGCCGGAGGAGCTTTCCGGACGCTTCGTGGGGCTGCTCGATGCATGTGAATTCGCACGTTACGCCCCGTCGGAGGGCCACGATGCGATGAACGCCCACTTCGAAGGCGCCGTGAGCGTGATTTCAGAAATTGATTCAGTGATGAAACACAGACCGAAGAGCGGGCCCGGAGCCGCCGCCCTGCTGGCCGCCCTGCTGCTCGCCCTGCCCGTTTCGGGCTTCGCCGCACCGGACACCGACACGCTCTGGGAGCAGGGGGTTGCCGCCTACGGCGACGCCCGCTGGCAGGACGCCGCAGACGCCTGGACGCAGATTGCCGGCGCCGGACTTGAGAGCGCCTCGCTCTACTACAACATCGGCAACGCCTTCTACAAGGGCGGCGACAACGCCCATGCCATACTCTGGTACGAAAGGGCGCTTAAAGTGGATCCGTCGTATGAAGACGCAAGGGTGAACCTTGAATTCGTGCGTACGCAGGTCCAGGACCGCATCGAAGAGGTACCGGAGTTCTTCCTGGAAGCCTGGGGCCGCAAGATGTGCTGGTCGCTGCCGTCAAACGTGTGGGCCATCCTGTGCCTTGTGCTGCTGGCCGGCACGCTCGCCTGCGCGCTGCTGTTCCTGCTCGGCTCCGGCCGCTCGCGAAAGATAGGGTTCTTCGTGGGACTCGTGCTGCTGCTCGGCACGCTCCTGTGCCTTGATTTCGCATTCTGGCAGCGCACCGACGCCCTTTCCCACGACGGAGCCATAGTCACGGAGGCGGTGTCCGAAGTCAAGAGCTCCCCCGGCAGCGGAGTGAGCCTGTTCGTGCTCCATGAGGGCACCAGGGTCAAGCTCCTCGAGACTGTGGGCGACTGGGAGAACATCTCCCTCGCCGACGGCCGCCAGGGCTGGATAAAGCGCAGCGCCCTCGAGGTTATCTAGCTCTTGCAAATGTTTCTTTTTATGATTATATTTGTAGGTTAAAGAATTTTTAGATATGCTCAACTACCTTCTCCAGGCCGACATCGTGGACGCGGTACAGGCCGCTCCGGTGCAGCAGGAAATGTCCTACTCCCTTATTGATATGGCCGTCAAGGGCGGCTGGCTCATGATCGTGCTCCTCATCCTCTCGGTCGTAGCCATCTTCATTTTCGGCAAGAAATGGTGGATGATCCGCCAGGCGTCCAAAGTCGACAAAGACTTCATGATGGACATCCGCGACTACATCCACGACGGCAAGGTCAAGTCCGCCAAAACCCTCTGCTCGAAGTTCGACACTCCCGTGGCACGCATGGTGGAGGCCGGCATCGACCGCTACGGCAAGCCCCTCGGCGACATCCAGACCGCCGTCGAGAATGTCGGCAACGTCGAAGTGGCCCGCCTCGAGAAGGGGCTTCCCTACCTCGCCATGATAGCCGGCGGCGCTCCGATGATAGGATTCCTCGGCACCGTGATGGGTATGGTGCAGGCCTTCTTCAACATGTCCCAGGCCGGCAACAACATCGACATCACCCTGCTCTCGAGCGGCATCTACACCGCCATGATCACCACCGTGGGCGGCCTCATCGTGGGCATCATCGCCTACTTCGGCTACAACTGGCTCACCTCCAAGGTCTCCAACGTGGTGTTCCAGATGGAGAGCAGCACAATTGAATTCATGGACCTCCTGGACGAACCCGCAGGCGCTAAAGACGAGGAATAATGGCACTCAAGAGAATCACGAAGGCGGACCCCAACATGTCGATGTCGAGCATGACCGACATTGTGTTCCTCCTGCTCATATTCTTCCTGGTTACCTCCACCCTGGTGAACCCGAACGCCCTGAAGCTCCTGCTTCCGAAGAGCACCGGCCAGGTGGGCGCCAAGGCCACCGTGAGCGTGTCCATCAAGGACTGGGGCGAAGACCAGTACACCTACCACATCAACGGTGACGAGACTCCCCTGCCCTTCGAGCAGGTCGAAGACGGCCTGGTGGAGCTCCTGCAGCTGGAAGAGGACCCCACCTTCTCCATCTACTCCGACGAGAGCGTCCCGATCAAGGAAATAGTGCAGGTGATGAACATCGCCAAGCGCAACCACTATAAAGTCATACTCGCCACCCAACCCGAATGAAACAGTATCTCCGAGAAAGGGGCGTCAGGGAACGCAATTCAGTGGTGACCGGCATCGTGATGACGCTGGTCATCCACGTGTGCGCGGCGGCGCTTGTGTCCTTCACGGGCATCAAGTACCTCTATCCCCCGCCTCCCGAGAACACTTTCCTGATTGACTTCGAGGAAGAAACGGTCGATCCGGAGCAGAAGGCCGGCAAGCTGCCGAGGGGCGAAGACGTGGACAAGGAGAAGCCCATAGAGCTTGTCCAGCGCAGCGAATCCCCCGACAAGTCCAAGCGCGACAACCTCACCCCCTCCACCAAGCCCGACGACCACGGCGACGTGGCCGTGACAGAGCCCCCGCGGGAGAAGGAGCCGGAGCTCGACCCCAGGGCCACCTTCCCCGGCATGGCCAAGAAAGACACCACCCTCACCGCCCGGCACAGCGCGTCCGAAGAGTCCGGCAACTACAAGCCCGGCCAGCCCACAGGCAACGTGCCCACCGGCAGCACCGAGGGCAAACCCAACGCCCACCTGGAAGGCCGCACGGTAGACAAGGCCGGCCTCAAGAAGCCGGCATATTCCTCCCAGGAAAGCGGCAAGGTGGTGGTGAAAATATGGGTGGACCAGTACGGCAAGGTCCAGAAAGCCGTACCCGGCGCCGACGGCACCACCGTCACCGACAAGGCCCTCTGGACGGCCGCCCGCAACGCAGCCCTGGAAACGGACTTCAACATGAGCTCAAGCGCCCCTGCCCTGCAGGAAGGCACTATTACTTACATATTTAACCTGAAATGATGAACTGTTCATCACCCCACAGCAATGGAAGGATTTTCTAAAGACGGCCGAAAACTTAGACCCAGAAAAACTGCCGGAAGCGCCCAGCGCTCCGAAAAAGTTGATTTCCAGTCCGAAGGCGAGCGTCGCTCCTATAGCGAGCGCCGCACTTACGGAGAACACAGATCCTACGGTGACCGCAGGCCCCAGGGCGAACGCCGTCCCTATGGCGACCGCCCCCAGCACCCGTTCGGCGACAGGCCGCAGCATGCATATGGCGAGCGCGCCCAGCGCCCCTACGGTGAGCACAAGCCCCAGGGCGAGCACCGCTCCTACGGCGACAGGCCCCAGCATGCCTATGGCGACCACCCGCAGCGCCCCTTCAAGCCCGCAGCCCGCAAAGGCGGCAAGCGCCCGGGCCCGAAATCTCCCTTCTCCAAATCCTCCGACGAGGGCATCAAACGCATGATCAACAAGCGCCCGGTAGTCAACCGCGACTACGACGGTCCCACCTACGAGCCCGAAATAGCGAAGGATGAAATCCGCCTCAACCGCTTCATCGCCAACTCCGGAGTATGCTCCCGCCGCGAAGCCGACACCTTCATCCAGGCCGGCTGCGTGACAGTGAACGGAGAAGTGGTCACCGAACTCGGCACCAAGGTGAATATTTTCAACGACGACGTCCGTTTCAACGGCGAGCGCCTCAAGGGCGAGACGAAGGTGTACATAGTCATGAACAAGCCCAAGGGCTACGTGACCTCGGCATCAGACCCCCACGCCGACAAGACCGTCATGGACCTGATCAAGGACTGCCCTACACGCGTCTACCCCGTAGGCCGCCTCGACAAGGCCACCACCGGCGTGCTTATGTTCACCAACGACGGCGAGATAGCGGAGCGCCTCACCCACCCGTCCTACGACAAGAAGAAAATCTACCAGGTGGCGCTCAACCGCAACCTCACCCAGGAAGACTACGACAAGATACTTGAAGGCGTCACGCTCGGAGACGGCTTCGTGCATGCCGACGCCCTCGAATTCGTCGACGAAGGCGACCACAGCAAGCTCGGCATCGAAATCCACTCCGGCAAGAACCGCATCGTGCGCCGCATCTTCGAATCCCTCGGCTACACCGTCAAGGCCCTCGACAGGGTCTATTTCGCCGGCCTGACCAAGAAGGGCCTCAAGAAGGGCGCATGGCGCTACCTCTCGGAGAATGAAGTGAACATGCTGAAGATGGGGGCATACGTGTAATGGAGCATCGTTCCGGTTTCGTCAACATTATCGGCAACCCCAACGTCGGCAAGTCCACGCTGATGAACGCCATGGTCGGTGAGAAGCTTTCAATCGTCACCGCCAAGGCCCAGACTACGCGCCACCGCATCATGGGCATAGTCAACGGCGAGGACTGGCAGATAGTCTATTCCGACACCCCCGGCATCCTGAAGCCCTCATACAGGCTCCAGCAGAACATGATGAACTTCGTGGACGGCGCCATAGGCGACGCGGACATCATACTCTACGTCACCGACACCGTCGAGACCCCCGACAAGAACGGCGACTACGTGGAGAAGCTGCAGCGCATCCAGTGTCCCGTGATCGTGGTGATCAACAAGATAGACATCTCCGACCAGGAAAAGGTGCTTGCGCTCGCCGCATGGTGGAAGGAGCGGCTGCCGCAGGCGGACGTGATTCCCGCCAGCGCTCAGGAACGCTTCAACCTCGATTCCATACTGGACGCCGTGGTGGCGAAGCTCCCCGTGTGCCCGCCCTGGTTCGACAAGGATGCCTTCACCGACAAGAACCTGCGTTTCTTCGCTTCGGAAATTATCCGGGAGAAGATCCTGCTCAACTACAAGGAAGAGATTCCCTACAGCTGCGAAGTGGGCATCGAAGCCTTCAGGGAAGGCGCCGAGCGTTACGACATCGACGCCGTGATCTACGTGATGCGCGAATCGCAGAAGGGCATCATAATAGGCAAGAAGGGCGCCGCGCTCAAGAAAGTGGGCACCCAGGCCCGCATAGATATGGAAGATTTCTTCCAGAAAAAGGTCTTTCTGAGCATTTTCGTGAAGGTGGACCCGGACTGGAGGGAAAACAAACGTGAACTACGCCGCTTTGGCTACGAAGACTAAAGATATGGAAGAAGAGAACCTTGTCACCGAAGAAGTCATTGAGGACGACGATCTCGAGGTAGCGGAAGACGCCGAATCGAGCGGCAAATTCACCCGCCTGCTCGAAGGGGACGCCCGGAAGTTCAAGCTTTCCGGGATGTTCAAGGACTGGTATCTCGACTACGCCTCATACGTGATACTCCACAGGGCCGTTCCCCACATCGTGGACGGCCTCAAGCCCGTGCAGCGCCGCGTCCTGCATGCGATGTACCGCATCGACGACGGCTCCTACACCAAGGTTGCGAACATAGTGGGACAGGCGATGCAGTTCCACCCCCACGGCGACCAGTCCATCCTCGGCGCCCTCGTGACCCTCGGCCAGAAGGGCCTGGTCATCGACTGCCAGGGTAACTGGGGCAACATCCTCACCGGCGACTCCAACGCCGCCCCCCGTTACATCGAAGCGCGCCTGAGCAAGTTCGCCAAGGAGGTGCTGTTCGACCCTAAGGTCACGCCCACAATGAAGTCTTACGACGGGCGCAACGACGAGCCGACCGAGCTTCCCGTGCGCTTCCCGCTCCTGCTCGCCCAGGGCACGGACGGCATCGGCGTGGGCCTTGCTTCCAAGATACTGCCGCACAACTTCAACGAGCTCCTGGACGCCTCCGTGGCCATACTCGAGGGCAAGCCCTATGAGCTTTACCCCGATTTCCCGACCGGCGGTTCCGCCGACTGCTCGAAATACCTGCAGGGCAAGAGAGGCGGCCGCGTGAAGGTGCGCGCCAAAATCGTGAAGATCGACAAGAGCACCATCGCCATCACCGAAATCCCCTTCGGGAAGAACACCAAGGAGCTGATCGAGTCCATACTCAAAGCCAAGGACAAGGGCAAGATCAAGATCAAGAAGATAGAGGACATGACCACCGACAAGGTGGAGATCCTGATCCACCTGCCCGGCGACGTGTCCCCCGACAAGACCATCGACGCCCTCTACGCATTCACCGACTGCGAATGCAACCTCGCCCCCAACGCCTGCGTGATAAAGGACGGCAAGCCAGAGTTCCTGACCGTGGACGAGATACTTGAATACAGCACCCTCCACACCCGCGACATACTGCTGCGCCAGCTCGGCATCAAGCTCGAAGAGCTGGAACGCGACTGGCACTACTCCTCGCTGGAGCGCATCTACTTCGAGAACCGCATCTACAAGATACTCGAACAGGACCAGTCCAGCTGGGAAGAGCAGAAGGAAGACACGCTCCGCAAGATGAAGACCTACGAGAAGGGTCTCCGCCGCGAGATCACGATGGAAGACATCGACCGCCTTGTGGACAAGCCGGTGCGCAAGATCTCCAAATTCGACGTGAAGGCCGTGGATGAGCGCATCCGCGCCATCGAGGCTGAGATGAAGGAGGTCCAGGACAACATCGACCATATCGACCGCTACACCATCAACTGGTTCAAGGGCCTGAAGAAGAAATACGGCAAGGATTTCCCCCGCCGCACCGAACTGACAGGCTTCGAGACCATTGCAGCCACGCGTGTCGTCAACAACAACGCCAAGCTCAGCGCCAACCTCGCCGAAGGTTTCGTGGGCATAGGCCTCAAGCGCGACGACGGCGGCGAATTCATCTGCGACTGCTCCGACATGTCGGAAATCATAGTCATCCGCAAGGACGGCAAGTACATAGTGACCAAGGTCACCGACAAAGCCTTCTTCGGCAAGGACCTCATACACGTGGGCGTGTTCAACCGCGGCGACACCCGCACCATCTACAACGTCATCTACCGCGAAGGCAAGACATCCGTGTATTATGCCAAGCGCTTCGCCGTGACTTCCGTGACCCGCGAGAAAGAATACGACATCACGACCGGCCTCGAGGGCTCGCAGGTGGTCTGGTTCACCGCCAACCACAACGGCGAGGCCGAGACCGTGCGCGTGCAGCTGCGTCCCAAGCCGAAGCTCAAGAAGACCTCCTTCGAGTACGACTTCTCCACCCTCGGCATCAAGAGCAGGACGGCCCGCGGCAACCTCGTGAGCAAGAACGTCATACAGCGCATCAGCCTGCGCAGCAAGGGCGTGAGCACCATCTCCGGCAAGCAGATCTGGTACGATACCGACATCCAGAAGCTCAACGACGAAGGCCACGGCCTATTCCTCGGCGAGTTCAGCGAAAACGACAAAGTGCTCGCCGTGTTCCGCAACGGCACCTTCTACACCACTTCCTTCGACCTGGTGAACCGCTACCAGGGCGACGTGCTCCGCATCGAAAAGTTCGACCCCGACAAGACCTTCACGGCCCTCTATTGGGACGCGGCTGTCAAGTCTTTCTACGTCAAGCGTTTCTCCTTCCCCGTGAGCGACAACAACCCGATGAGCTTCATCGCCGAAGGCAGCAAGTCCTACCTCGTGGAACTCACCGACGACAAGCATCCGCAGTACGAAGTCATCTGGAAGCAGGAAGACAAGCCCTCGGAGCTCATAGACGCCGAACAGTGGATAGGGAAAAAGGGCTTCAGCGCCAAGGGCAAGAAGGTAGTCGAACGGGGCGAAGTCAAAGCTGTCCGCTTCGGCGAGCCGCTCCACTTCCCTGAAGACGATATCGTCGATGAGCCGCAGGCCGAGGCCCCTGAGGCGCCTGAAACGCCCGAGGCTCCTGAGGCTCCTAAGGCGCCCGAGGCACCGAAGGCCAAGCCGGTCAAGCACGGCACCGAGATCCGTATCCCCGAGACGGCCGACGACGAACCGATCGAACTGATATTCGAAGAACCTACATTATTTTAAAAACACATAACCATGTTAGCAACCATCCTTTACGTCCTGGGTATAATCGCCGCCGTATGGTGCGTCCTCGACATTTTCAAGAAACCCAAACTCGACCTCCTCTGGAAGATAATCCTCTGCGTCGCCGTCCTCGCCACCAGCTGGATAGGATTCCTCGTCTACTACTTCATCATCCGCCAGAGGGTCTAACCCGGGACCAGAATACCGTTTTACGGTCCGGAACCTTGTATTTTACGCAGGTTCCGGACCGCTTTTTTATTATTTGGTCCCCCTGCTTTGTCGCCCCAAAATTCTTGGCTCTGCAAAATATTTTAAAAAATTATGTACTTTGTATTGCAAAGTATTAAAAAGTTTTTATATCTTTGCATCGTAAAACCAACACAACGATGGAAAAAGTAATCACAACAGGCATTGGAGGCCGTAGTTTCACAATCAACGAAGACGCCTACGGACGCCTTGATTCCTACCTTAATAATTTCCGCGCGCACCTGAAGGACGTGAGCAAGGACGAGGTGATGGACGAGCTTGAGTCGAGGATCGCGGATATTTTCTACTCAGAAGTGGGAGACAGCACCCGCGTGATAGACATGGATCTGGTGCAGAAGGTGATAGCCCAGCTGGGCATGCCGGACGGCAGCGACAGCAACGCCGACGCCGCTCCCGGAGCATCCGCGGAGAAAGGCCAGCAGCAGCGCAGGCTCTACCGCGACACGGACGATGTGCGCATCGCCGGCGTCTGCTCCGGCCTTGCCCTTTACTTCGGCGTGGACACCGCCCTAATCCGTATCATCATGCTTGTGGCATTGATTGCCGGTTCAGCCGGCTTCTGGATTTATGTGATCCTTTGGATAGCCGTCCCCAAGGCGGACACCCCGGCCAAGAAGTGCGAACTCCGCGGTCTGGTCGCCAACGCAAGCAACATGGCAAAATTCAGCACCACTAAAAGCAAGTAATCATGGAAATCAACGCAGACAACGTGCGCTCACAGATGCGCAAGGGAGTGCTGGAGTACTGCATACTCTGCATTCTGGACAGGCACGAAGCCTATGCATCCAATATTATTGACGAGCTTAAGAAAGCGGACATGATAGTGGTGGAAGGCACCCTCTATCCCCTTCTGATACGCCAGAAGAACCAGGGCCTGCTCTCCTACCGCTGGGAAGAATCCACCCAGGGCCCGCCCCGGAAATACTACTGCATCACAGAAAAAGGCCGCAGTCAGCTCGCCGAAATGGACTCCGCATGGCAGGAGATGGTAAAAGCAATTGAAACCCTGAAGAAATGAAACAGATAGAAAAAGTGAGCATAGGCGGATACGTCTTCATGCTGGAAGCTGAAGCCGCCGCTGTGGCAGACTCCTACCTCAAGGATATGTCGGCATACTATTCAAACCCCGAAATTACTGAAGGGATTGAAGAGCGCATGGCCGAACTGCTCAGGGAGCGGACTCCCGAAGGCACGGTGGTGAGCAAAGCCACTATCGACAGTATCATAGACATACTCGGCCGCCCCGAGCGCATAGCCCAGGACGAGCCGGACGATGCAACCCCCGAAAAGCCCGCAAAGAAGCTCTACAGGGACATGGAGAACGCCCGGGTGGCAGGCGTGTGCTCCGGACTGGCCGCGTATTTCAAGTTCGATCCCGCCATCTTAAGGGTAGGATTCGTGGTACTGTCGCTGCTGGGATTCATCGGGTTTGCCGATCACCACGGAATGATTTCAATCACCATGCCTGCCATTTACATCATCATGTGGATATGCATGCCGCCGGCCCGTACTGCACGCCAGCGCTGGGAGCTCCGCGGCGATGACGGCTCGGCCGAAAGCGTACGCCGCAACATTGAATCCGGAGCCTCCGATCTCGGCAACGCGCTTCGTCAGGTAGGCAACGCACCCGTATGGGGCACCCTGGGACGCATTATCGAAGTCGTAATCGGTCTTATCCTGCTCATCGTATCGGTGTCCGGCCTCTTCGCCGGCGGCCTTGCGGTCTTCGGCTGGCAGTGGCTCGGACTGACGGATTTCGTGACGGAAGCCATCAACTCTGTGACGGCGGAATTCCCGAACGCCATGAATGTCATCTCCACGCCTTGGGTGGGCATCCTCGGACTTGCCGTGTACGCCCTGCCCCTGATCGGCATGCTGTACGGCAGCATCATGCTCCTGTTCCGCATCAAATCGCCGAGCTGGCGGCCCGGACTGGTGATTTTCGTGCTCTGGCTCATGACCGTGATAGCCTTCGGCATACTGACCGCTTCGATAATGCTTTCAGGTACTGCGGTCTGATGTTTTTGGTGCAATTTTTGTGGCATATTCACCGCTATGCTGATAGAACTAAAAGACGTCAACAAGACCTACAACAACGGGCAGCCGCTGCACGTGCTGAAAGGAATCAACCTCTCGATAGACAAGGGTGAATTCGTGTCCATCATGGGCGCGTCCGGATCAGGTAAATCCACCCTCCTCAACATCATAGGAATCCTGGACAACTACGACACCGGTGAATACTACATCGACGGCCGCCTCATCAAGGGCCTTAGCGAGAAACAGGCTGCGGACTACCGCAACCGCCTGATAGGCTTCATCTTCCAGTCTTTCAACCTCATAGGCTTCAAGACCGCCGTCGAGAACGTGGAACTGCCCCTCTTTTACCAGGGAGTCAGCCGGTCCAGGCGCCATGCCCTCGCCATGGATTATCTGGACCGTCTCGGCCTTGCGGACTGGGCAGGCCACTACCCGAATGAAATGTCCGGCGGCCAGAAGCAGCGCGTAGCCATAGCCCGCGCCCTTATCACCAATCCCAAGATAATCCTCGCCGACGAGCCCACCGGAGCCCTCGACTCCAAGACATCCGAAGAAGTGATGCAGCTCCTCGGCAAGCTCAACCGCGAAGAAGGCGTGACCATCATAGTGGTCACCCATGAAAGCGGCGTGGCCAACTGCACCGACAAGATAGTCCATATCAAGGACGGCATAATCGGCCGCATAGAAGACAACCGCGAGCACCGCGCATCCATGTTCGGCACCGACACGATAATGAAATGAGAGACCTGTTCACCGAAATATGGGAGAGCGTACGTCGTAACAAGCTCCGCACCTGCCTCACAGGGTTTGCGGTGTCGTGGGGCATTTTCATGCTCATCGTGCTGCTCGGCGCGGGCAACGGCCTCATGAACTCGTTCATGCAGGGCGGCGGCGACTTCGCTTCCAACTCCGTGTCCGTGGGCGGCGGATGGACCTCCAAGCCCTACGACGGCCTCAAATCCGGCCGCCGCATAACCCTGGACGACACCGACGTGTCCCTGACCGCAAGCGAGCAGTTCCTCGACCACGTGGACAAAGTATCCGCCACAGTGGGCGCCAACGCCACCATAAGCTACGGCAAGAAGTATTTCAGCGGCTATATCGACGGCCAGTACCCCGCCGTGCAGGAAATGAGCAAGGTGGAAATCCTCCACGGACGCTTCCTCAACGACAAAGACATAGACCTCAGCCGCAAGGTGGTGGTGATGCCGGAAAGCACTGCCGAGAAACTGCTTGACAACGGCCAGAGCCCGGCCACGCTGATCGGCAAGTACGTCAAGGTGGGAGGCCTGGCCTTCCGCGTGGTGGGCATCAGCAAATCGGAGCGCATGCGTAACGACAACAATCTCTACGCCCCGTTCACCACCGTGAAAACGGTCTATGGCAAAGGCAAGGATGTGGGAAGCATAAGCTTCACCACCAAGGGCCTGAACACCAAAGCCGACAACGAAGCGTTCGAGAAGCAGTACAAATCCGTGATCAACCTCCACCACCGCGCTGCGCCCGACGACGAAAGGGCCATCTGGGTGTGGAACCGGGCTGAGCAGGACGTGCAGATGAAGCAGGGCCGCAGCATCCTCAGCACTGCGCTGTGGATAATAGGCCTCTTCACGCTGCTCGGCGGCATCGTGGGCGTGAGCAACATCATGCTGATCACCGTGAAGGAACGCACCCACGAATTCGGCATACGCAAGGCGATAGGCGCCAGCCCCTGGGCCGTGACCAAGCTCATCATATCCGAGAGCGTGTGCATCACTGCATTCTTCGGCTACATCGGCATGTTCCTCGGGATGCTCACCTGCACGCTCCTGGACAAGACGCTGGGGCAGGCCAAGATGAGCCTGATGGACCAGCAGATAGCCATGCTCGTGGATCCGGGCGTGGGCCTGGACGTGGCCATAGAAGCCACCCTGGTATTGATAATAGCAGGCACGCTGGCGGGGCTGTTCCCTGCCCGCAAGGCCGCAGGAGTGAGACCAATTGAAGCACTTAGGGCGGAATGAGATTCGACGTTGACACATACCGCGAGATTGCTGATTCCCTCGTGCGCAACAAGAGCCGCAGCCTCCTGACCGGCTTCGGAGTATTCTGGGGCATCTTCATGCTCCTGTTCCTGATCGGCGGCGGGAAAGGACTCAAGCAGCTCATCACCGCCAATTTCGAGGGCTTCGCCACCAACACCGCCATCGTGGTGCCCCTGAACACCTCCAAGCCCTGGAAGGGCATGAAGGAGGGTCGGAGCTGGCAGATGACCTACACCGACATCGACCGCTTCCGCATCATGATTCCCGAACTGGAGACGGTGACGCCCGTGATTTCCAAATGGGGGCAGGAGGCCGTCAACGGCACCAACACCATCGACGCCAACGTGAAAGGCGTCTATGCGGACTACTGCAAGATAGAGGAGCCCAGCCTCAAGTACGGACGCTACATCAACGAAGCCGACGTGGCGCAGGAACGCAAGGTGTGCGTGATAGGCAAGCGCATCTACACCAGCCTCTTCCCCGCCGGCGGCGACCCGTGCGGCACCATGATAAAGGTGGGGCCCGTGTATTACCAGGTGATAGGCGTCGACTACAGCGCCGGCAACATAAGCATCAACGGCAGCGCCGACGAAGCCGTGGTGGTGCCCCTCCCCGTCATGCAGAAGATCTACCATTTCGGCAACAATATCGGCCTTCTGTGCACCACCGGACGCAGCGGCGTGAAAATGAGCCAGATGGAAGACCGCATGCGGCAAGTGATGGCCAGGGAGCATAATTTCGACCCTACCGACAAGAACGCCATGCTGGTCATCAACACCGAGCAGCTCTTCTCCATCATGGACAACCTGTTCACCGGACTGAACTTCCTCATCTGGCTGGTGGGCCTCGGCACCATACTCGCCGGCGTGATCGGTGTGAGCAACATTATGATGGTCACTGTGAAGGAGCGCACCACCGAGATCGGCATCAGGCGCGCCATAGGCGCCACGCCCCGCGATATCCTCAGCCAGATCATCATGGAAAGCATCTCGCTCACCATCGTGGCAGGCTCGTTCGGAATAGTGTTCGCCGTGCAGCTGCTGAGGCTGCTGGAAAAGATAGTGAATTCCCGCCCCGACGCTACGGCGCCGGTGGATTTCCAGATAGCTTTCTGGACCGCCATCGCAGCCGTGGCGCTCCTGACGGTGCTCGGCGTCGTGGCCGGCCTCGCCCCCGCATCCAGGGCAATGGCCATAAAACCGGTGGATGCAATGAGAGACGAATAATAAAAACACCTGTATATGAAGCGTATATTCAAGTACATCATCTTCGCACTGATTGGAGTGCTCTTTATCGGCACCTTCGTGTTCCTGTTCAAGAACTCGCGCCCCGAGCCTGACCGCTACATGGAGCATGAAGCCAGGATCGGCAGCATCAGCCGCACCACCGTCGTGACCGGCAAGATCACGCCGCGCAACGAGGTGAACATCAAGCCCCAGATCAACGGTATCATCTCCGAGCTCCGCAAGGAGGCTGGCCAGACGGTCAAGGAAGGGGAAGTAATCGCCAAACTGCGCGTCATCCCCGACATGAATTCCCTGAGTTCCGCCCAGTCGCGCGTGCGCCTCGCCGAGATCAACCTCAAGCAGGCCCAGACCAACTACGACCGCGAGAAGTCCCTCTGGGACAAGCATCTGGTCAGCGACGAGGAGTTCGAACAGGTCTCCCAAAGCCTCAACCAGGCAAAGGAGGAGCACGCGGCCGCCAAGGAATCGCTTGAGGTCATACGCGACGGCGTGTCGTCCTCGAACGCCACCGGCAGCTCCACCCTCGTGCGTTCCACCATCTCCGGCCTCATCCTCGACATTCCCGTGAAGGTGGGCAACTCGGTGATCCAGGCCAACACCATGAACGACGGCACCACCGTGGCCACCGTGGCCAACATGAACGACCTCATTTTCGACGGCAACATCGACGAGACCGAGGTTGGCGCCCTGGTGGAAGGCATGCCCATGCGCATCACCATAGGCGCCCTGCCGGACTACAGTTCCGAAGCCGCCCTGGAGTACATTGCCCCGAAGGCCGTCGAGAACAACGGTGCCAACCAGTTCGAGATCAAGGCCGCCGTGAAGGTGCAGGGCACCTCCCACATGATACGCTCCGGCTACAGCGCCAACGCAGAAGTGGTGCTGGAGAAGGCCGACAGCGTGCTGGTGATTCCCGAAAGCGCCTTGGAGTTCAGCGGCGACAGCACTTTCGTGTACCGGAAGACGCTTGAAGAGGGCTACGAACGCATCCCCGTGGTCACAGGCCTGAGCGACGGCCTGAACATTGAAGTGCGCGACGGCCTGCAGAAAGGCGACCTGGTGCGCGGCACCCGTATACTCAAAATCGACCAGAAGAAGAAATGAGACAGCTTGTAGCCATACTTGCCGCCCTGCTGATATCCGGCACGGCGAGCTTCGCCCAGAAAGGGCCCTGGAGCCTCTCCGACTGTATATCCTACGCGCTTGAGCACAACCTCACCCTGCAGCAGAGCGGGCTCACCGTCCAGCAGCGTGAAGTGGAGCTGGAGACCGCGAAAGGCAGGCGCCTGCCCGACCTGAGCGCACGCGCTTCGGAGAACCTCTCCTTCGGCCGCGGCCTCACCGCCGACAACACTTATTCCAATTCCAACACCACCTCCACCTCCTTCAGCCTCGGCACCGACGTACCCATTTTCCAGGGCTTCGACATCACCAACGGCATAAAGTTGGGCAAGCTCAACCTGGACGCCGCCACCGCCGACCTGGAGAAGGCCCGCGACGACATACGCGTGGGAGTGGCCCAGGCCTACGTGCAAATACTTTACAACCAGGAGATTCTCCGCGCCGCCTCCGCCCAGGTGGAGCATGATGCGGCGCTGCTGGAGCAGGTGCGGGAGCGCTGCACGGCAGGAAAAGTGAGCCAGGCGGAAGTGTCCGCCCAGCAGGCCACCCTCGCCCAGAGCCGCCAGAGCGAAATCCAGGCTGACGGCAACCTGAAAGTGTCCATACTCGAGCTCACGCAACTGCTGGAGCTGCCCTCGCCCGAGGGCTTCAGCATCGTGTCCCCGGAAGTCGGCGACCTGTCGCAGGTGCTCCTGATGCGGCCCGAGGCCATTTTTGCCGAGGCCGTGGAGATGAAGCCTGCCGTGGAGTCCGCAAAGATAGGCGTGGATTACGCAAAGGTCAGCGTGGACAAGGCAAAGGGGGCATTCATGCCTTCGCTTTCGCTCAGCGGCGGCCTCGGCACCAATTACTACACCAATTCCAAGATGGCGTCCTCCTCTTTCGGCGAGCAGCTGAAGAACAACTTCAGCCAGTACGTCGGCCTGTCGCTCAACATCCCCATCTTCCAGCGTTTCTCCGCCCGTGGGCAGCTCAAGAGCGCACAGATCACCTATCAGGACCGCCAGATCCAGCTTGAGAGCGTGAAGAAATCCCTCTACAAGGAGATCCAGCAGGCCTACTACAACGCCCTCAACGCACAGGCCCGCTACACCGGCAGCGACGAAAGCGCCCGCAGCGCCCTGGAGCACTACCAGCTCACCGAAGAGAAGTATAAGGTAGGCAAGGCCGGCATCGCCGACTACAACGACGCCCGCAATTCCTGGCTCCGCGCAGAGTCCGAGCACATCCAGGCGCGCTACCAGTGCCTCTATCAGATAAAGCTCCTCGACTTCTACCGCGGCGAAGAGCTGAACTTCTGATTTTTCATTAACTTAGCAGTCGGAACAAAACGACAGTAACTATGGTCAAGAGATTGCTTGCCGCAGCGGCGCTCCTGTTGTGCTGCGCGCTCGCGGCCGCCCAGGACTGGGGCGGGCGCTACACTATGGATATTACCGACGGAGAGGAGGTCGTGGCCAGGGGCGAACTCTGCCTTGTGCCCCTCAGCGCCACCAGCGCCGAATTCTTCCTCAGCGTGACGCGCAAGGACGGCGCCGTGATAGTGTACGACAGCGCCGACGGCCCGGCCGTGATGCAGAACGGGAACCTCATCTGGATATACCCCGAGCCCGGTTCCGACTACTCGCTGACCATGGAGCTCAGCCCCGAGTCTGCCGGCGGCATACCGATGGAGAACACGATAAAGGTCACAGAAACCGTGGGCTCCGGCACACCGCCCTACAACATCGGCCTGTCCCCCGACGGCTTCTACAAGCGAGACCAGTACTGTTTCGTGGCCCCCAACGGCTATATGTACAGAAGGGCGGAAGAGGGCAACACCTGCACCCTTACCTTCGGCGGCATCTACAGCGGCGAGGTGGACCTTCCCCAGCAGGTCATCGGCCCCTTCGGCATCTCGTTCAAGGTCACGGGGATAGACCAGAACGCCTTCACGGCATCGCGCAACCTCACGCAGGTGGCCCTGTCCGACCCGTCCCAGCGTGTCGCCCCAGGCACGCTCAGCTTCACGGGAGTGCCCTACGACTGGGATAAGATAAGCAAGCCCATGTTCTGCTACCCCGACAAGACCAGGACCCGCTACGCAGTGCCTGCGGAGCCCGGCTTCCAAAGCCCGGAGAACTCCTACCAGTGGGTTATCTTCAAGCAGAATGTAGCCCCCTGCGTGCAAAGCGGCAACACCTGCAAAGACGGAAACAAGCGCTGCGGTCGCGTGGACCAGGCATTCGACACCACGATGGGTCTGTTCTACACCCTTTCCGAGCCGAAAGACGTGGCAAAGACCATGTTCAAAGGCTACCAGAGCTACGAAATCGAAGCCCTCATCGCCGACCAGGATTTTGTGGCGTTCCACACCTTCCCCGCTTTCGGCCGATGGAAGTACCCCGAGAAAGAGCAGGAACCCAAAGCCTCGATTGTCAAGCAGATAGCGAAGAAATACGGCCGCACGCCCATGTACAGCCGCAGGGCGGCATGGCTGCGCGACGGCACCGGCGAGCTCGACATCGTGGAGTTCGAGCACAAGAACAACCAGGCCATGGTGGTGTTCGCCTGGATAGGCAACGGCGAGATCTACGCCACCTGCGAACTGACCACCAAAATAGAGTCGGGATACGAGGATTCGAGCGTCTGGAATGTGGACGACAGCGGCACCTACGGCATTCCCGACGTCGTGACCATTGCCCTCGACCCCGACGGCCGCGCCAACATCTTCATCGCCAAGAATTCCCCCGAAAGCATCACCTGCTTCATCCTCCACCAGGTCGAAGACCGCTTCGAGATCATCCCCTCGGCCCAGTGGTATCGCTACGTCGACATTTAGCGGTACCGCCGGAGGAGAGGTTGCTCCGCAAATCCTTCGCTTCGCTCGTCCCTCCCACTGCGCTACGCTTGTGGGCCCCTCCCATTCATGTGGCCATGGGCGGCCACAGATTTGCGGTAGCAACCTCTCCTCCGGCAACATTTGTTTCTTTCGAAAAATATTCGTACCTTGGGGATATTAATCTGAATCACCTATGGTACGAGTAAAACCCTTTGCAGCACTAAGACCTCCCAAGGATATCGTGACGGAAGTCGCGGCGCCCCCGTATGACGTCCTTAACTCCTTGGAAGCCAAGAAGATGGCGGGCGAGAAGTCGCTCCTCCACATAACCAAGCCCGAAATCGACTTCGACCCCATCGCCGACGAGCACTCCCAGCCGGTCTACGACAAAGCCGTCGAAAACTTCCGCCTCTGGAAAGAAAGGGGCTGGCTAAAGCGCGACCCCGCCCCCTGCTACTACGTCTACGCCCAGACCATGGACGGCCGCACCCAGTACGGCCTCGTGCTCTGCGCGCACACCGACGACTATGCATCCGGCGTGATCAAGAAGCACGAGCTCACCCGCAAAGACAAGGAAGACGACCGCATGATCCACGTCCGCATACAGAACGCCAACATCGAGCCCGTCTTCTTCTCCTACCGCGACAACCCCGACCTCAACGCCATCGTAGCCGCTGCAGCCGCAAAGGCCCCTGAATACAAATTCACCGATGAAAACGGCTTCGGCCACCAGTTCTGGGTCATAGACGATCCCGCCACAGTGGCCCGCATCACAGAAATATTCACCACCCGCGTCGATGCCTTCTACGTGGCCGACGGTCACCACCGCACCGCCGCGGCCGCCCGCGTGGGAGCAGAAAAGCGCGCGCAGAACCCGACCCACACCGGCGACGAAGAATACAACTACTTCATGGCTGTCTGCTTCCCTGAAAGCCACCTCAAGATCATAGACTACAACCGCGTGGTCAAAGACCTCAACGGCCTGGAGCCGGAGCAGTTCCTCAAGGCACTGGAGGAAGACTTCGAAGTGGAAGTGGCCACCAAGCCCCGCTGCGGCCGCCCGGCCAAGCCCTACAAGCCCGCCGCGCTCCACAACTTCTCCATGTACCTGGGCGACAAATGGTACAGCCTCACCGCAAAGCCCGGCCGCTACGACGACGCCGACCCCATCGGCGTGCTGGACGTGACCATACTCTCCCGCCTCGTGCTGGACAAGATCCTCGGCATAAAGGACCTCCGCACCGACAAGCGCATCGACTTCGTGGGCGGCATCAGGGGCCTCGGGGAATTGTCCCGCAGAGTGGACATCGGAGAGATGAAAGTGGCCTTCGCACTTTACCCCGTGTCGATGAAGCAACTCCTCGACATAGCTGACAGCGGGCAGATAATGCCCCCCAAAACCACTTGGTTCGAACCCAAGCTCCGTTCAGGCCTCGCGATCCACACCTTAGATTGACGACCGATGCGCATTGACTCCGCGACCATACACAGGACACTGAAGGATTTCTTTGGCTACGACACGTTCAAGGGCGACCAGGAGCGTGTGATACGGCATCTGCTCTTCGGCGGCGACGCCTTCGTGCTCATGCCCACCGGCGGAGGCAAGTCCTTGTGCTACCAGCTCCCCGCCATCCTGATGGAAGGCACGGCAATAGTCATCTCCCCGCTCATCGCCCTGATGAAAAACCAGGTCGACCTCCTGCGGGGTTTCGAAGCAGGCACCGGCACCGGCAGCATAGCCCACTTCCTCAATTCCTCGCTCAGCAAGATGCAGATAGAGGAAGTGCGCTCCGACCTCCTCAGCGGCAAGACGAAGATACTCTACGTCGCCCCCGAATCGCTGACCAAGGAGGAGAACGTGTCGCTGCTGCGCGAAGTGCGCATCTCGTTCTACGCCGTGGACGAAGCCCACTGCATCTCCGAATGGGGCCATGATTTCCGTCCGGAATACCGCCGCATACGCGCCCTCGTGGACGAAATCGGCCGCCATCCCATCATCGCCCTCACGGCCACGGCCACGCCCAAGGTGCAGAGCGACATCCTCAAGAACCTCGGCATCCAGCGCGCCGCCATCTTCAAGTCCTCCTTCAACCGCCCCAACCTCTACTACGAGGTGCGCGACAAGCAGGACGTGGAGAAGGACATGATAAAGTACATAAAGCAGAACCCGGGCAAGTCCGGCATAGTCTACTGCCTCAGCCGCAAGAAGGTGGAGGAGATAGCGCAGCTGCTCTGCATCAACGGCATCAAGGCCCGCCCCTACCACGCCGGCCTGGACGCCAAGACCCGCGCGGAGAACCAGGACGCCTTCCTCGCCGAGGAAATCAACGTGATCGTGGCCACCATAGCCTTCGGCATGGGCATCGACAAGCCCGACGTGCGCTTCGTGATCCACTACGACATCCCCAAGAGCATAGAGAGCTACTACCAGGAGACAGGCCGCGCCGGCAGGGACGGCAAGGAGGGCCGCTGCATCGACTACTACAGCTACAAGGATATCCAGAAGCTGGAGAAGTTCATGCAGGGCAAGCCTGTGGCCGAGCAGGAGATCAGCAGGCAGCTGCTGGGCGAGGTGGTGGCCTACGCCGAGTCGAACCAGTGCCGCAGGAAGCTGCTGCTCAACTATTTCGGCGAAGACTACCCGCAAGACAACTGCGGCTCATGCGACAATTGCGTGATGCCCAAGCCCCTCTTCGACGGCCGCGAGCAGATGAAACTGGTCATAGGCCTTATCGAGTCGCTTCCCGAGCATTTCAAGATCGAACACCTGGCCAACATCCTGATAGGCAACGCCACGGCCATGGTGAAGTCCTACAAGCACGACACCATCCCCTACTTCGGCAAAGGCGCCGACCACAGCGACAAGTTCTGGTGCACCGTGATCCATCAGGGCCTCATCCTGCACCTGCTGGAGAAGGAAATCGAGACCTACGGACTCATCGACGTGACCGACAAGGGCCGCAAGTTCCTCAAATCCCCCTATGAGCTGAAGATGGTCGAGGACCGCGTGTTCACCGGCGGCGACGCCGACGACGAGGAAGACGAAGAGACCCAGGCGGCCAACGCGGCAATGCGCGGAGGCGGCGCCGGCGACCCGGTGCTCCTCTCCATGCTTAAAGACCTGCGCCGCGACGTGGCCTGCAAGCTCAAGCTCCAGCCCTGGATCATATTCGGCGACCCCGCCCTCGACGACATGTCCATACTCTACCCCATCACCCTGGAAGAGCTGAAGAACTGCCAGGGCGTGGGCGAAGGCAAGGCCCGCAAGTTCGGCGCCGAGTTCGTGGACCTTATACGCAAGTATGTGGAAGAGAACGACATAGCCCGTCCGGACGACTTCATCGTGAAGTCCGCCCCGGGCAAGTCGGCCAACAAGATCTTCATCATCCAGAGCATAGACAAATGCATGTCGCTCGAAGACATAGCCGCGGCAAAGGGGCTCGACATGGACGAACTGATGACCGAAATAGAGGCCATCGTGTCCACCGGCACCTCCCTCAACCTGGACTACTACATCGAAGAGAACCTGGATGAAGACATAGTGGACGAAATCTACGAGTATTTCAGGGACGAAGCCGAGTCCGACTCCGTCCAGGACGCCATAGCCGCCCTCGGGAGCGACTACGACGAAATGGAAATACGCCTTGTCCGCATCAAATTCCTATGTGAGATAGCATCGTGATACCCCAGGAGACAGTGAATCTCATCCTCGACACGGCCAGGATAGAAGACGTGGTGGGGGATTTCGTGACGCTCAAGCGCCGCGGGGCCAACTATGTGGCCTGCTGTCCCTTCCACAACGAGAAGACGCCCTCTTTCTACGTGTCTCCCGCCAAGGGTATCTACAAATGCTTCGGCTGCGGCAAGTCCGGCTCTGCCGTAGGTTTCGTGATGGAGCATGAGCACAGCAGCTACGTGGAAGCCCTTCGCTACCTTGCCTCAAAGTACCACATCGAAATAGTGGAGGAAGAGGAGAGCGCCGAGGAGATTGCCAAAAGGCAGCGCCGCGAGAGCCTCCTGCTGGTCTCCGAGTTCGCCCAGAAATTCTACGCCTCCCAGCTTGAGACGCCCGAGGGGCGCGCCGTGGGCCTCCAGTATTTCCATCGCAGGGGTCTTGAAGACGCCACGATAGCCCGTTTCGGGCTCGGCTGGGCGCCGTCCGGCAAGACGGCCCTCATCGACGCCGCCCTCGCCGCCGGCTACAAGATGGAGTACATCGAAGCCGCAGGCCTCGCCGTGAAGCGTGAAGACGGTTCCTACGCCGACAAGTTCCGCGAGCGGGTGATGTTCCCCATCCACTCCGTCAGCGGCCGCGTGCTGGCCTTCAGCGGCAGGACGCTCCACGCCGACAACCCGGCCAAATACGTGAACTCGCCGGAGACGGAAATTTACGTGAAGAGCCGCAACCTGCTCGGCATCTGGTTCGCCAAGGCTGAGATTTCCCGCACCGGCAAATGCATACTGGTGGAAGGCAACGTGGACATGGTCACGCTCCACCAGCTCGGCATCACCAACGTGGTGGCCTCCTGCGGCACTTCCCTGACCGTGGAACAGATACGCCTCATCCACAAGTTCACCGACAACGCCACCATAATGTACGACGGCGACAGTGCCGGCATCCACGCCGCCCTGCGCGGCATCAGCCTCTTCCTCGCGGAGGGGCTGAACGTGAAAGTGGTGCTGCTGCCCGACGGCGAAGACCCCGATTCCTACGCCCGCAAGCACACCCTCGAGGAGATGCAGCGTTTCATAGCCGAGGGCGAGCGGGACTTCATCGAATTCAAGGCAGACCTGCTGATTGCGGACGCCGGAAACGACCCGCTGAAGCGAGCCGAACTGATCAACGACATCGCCGACACCATAGCCGAGATACCCGATCCCGTGAAGCGCTCCGTCTACGTGGACACCGTCGCCGCCCGCTTCGGCATCGAGTCCTCCATACTCTTCCAGCGCATAGCCGCCGACCGCCGCAAGAAGCAGGAGGAGGCGCTCAGGGAGAGGAGCCGCGGGAGGATTCCCGGTCAGGCCGGTGGCGGAGGGATTCCCGGTCAGGCCGGGAATGACGATGGAAGGGCCGGGAATGACGATTCCGTCATGCCCGACCTGATCGGGCATCTCCCGGCAGAGGGGTACGAAGAAAACCGTGTCCTCGCCCCGGCGGAGCGCGACCTTCTCTTCTTCCTGCTGTCCTACGGCTGCGAGCCCCTCGATTTCGAGAGCGACTCCCCCTACTACTCCGGCAGCGAAGAAGACAAGCAGACCGTGGCGGACTTCATCCGCGAGGCCCTCGAAGCCGACGACTGCTCCTTTGCCAACAGCGCCTACAGGGCCCTGTACGACGCCTACATGCGTCTCTACGACGAAGGGCACACCCAGGAAGCGATACTGAAAGCGCTTCTCGACGGGGAGGACCGCACCGTGGCCGGACTCGCAGCCCGCTTCTCCACTGAAAAATACCAGCTCACGGTCGGCGCCTTCGAGGCCGCGCTGACCACCACATCATATTTCCTCGTCACCGGCGTGCCCAAGGCCATACTGGTCTATGCCGAACGCCGCGTCCAGGACCGCCTCGACACCCTCCGGCGCTCCCTGCGGGATGCGTCCCCGGAAGCGCAGCTCGCTGCCATGCAGGAAATAGTGCGCCTGCAGGCGGCCCAGCGCAAGATCAACCAAAGAATAGGAAGAGAAAAAGCAGAAAAACAATGAACGGAAAACGAACACTCGTAACCTGTGCCCTGCCGTATGCCAACGGCCCCGTGCACATCGGTCACCTCGCGGGCGTGTATGTGCCCGCCGACATATATGTCCGCTACCTGCGCATGCGCGGTCGCGACGTGCTCTACGTCTGCGGCTCCGACGAGCACGGCGTGCCCATCACCATCAAGGCGCGCGAGCAGGGCTGCACGCCCCAGGACATAGTGGACCGCTACCATCAGGTCATCAAGGATTCCTTCACCGGCCTGGGCATCAATTTCGACATCTACGGCCGCACATCTTCAGCCGTCCATGCAGAGGGCGCTTCGGAATTCTTCCGCAAGATGTACGACGAGGGCAAGTTCGTCACCCGCGAGAGCGAGCAGTACTACGACCCCGAAGCCGGCGTGTTCCTTGCCGACCGCTACATAGTGGGCACCTGCCCGAAGTGCGGCAATGAAGGCGCCTACGGCGACCAGTGCGAGAAATGCGGCAGCACCCTCAGCCCCGAGGAGCTCCTGAATCCCCATTCCAAGCTCAGCGGCGCCACGCCCGTGAAGAAGAAGACCACCCACTGGTACCTGCCGCTGCAGGACTATGAGCAGTGGCTCCGGGAATGGATACTGGAGGGCCACAAGGAGTGGCGCACCAACGTCTACGGCCAGGTGAAGAGCTGGCTGGACGGCGGCCTGCAGCCCCGCGCCGTCACGCGCGACCTCGACTGGGGCGTGCCCGTGCCCGTGGAAGGCGCCGAAGGCAAGGTGCTCTACGTGTGGTTCGACGCCCCGATAGGCTATATTTCCAACACCCGCGAACTCCTGCCGCAGAGCTGGGAGAAATGGTGGAAGTCGGAAGACACCCGCCTGGTCCACTTCATCGGCAAGGACAACATTGTGTTCCACTGCATCGTGTTCCCTTCGATGCTGAAAGCCTACGGCGACGGCTACGTCCTGCCGGACAACGTGCCCGCCAACGAATTCCTCAACCTCGAAGGCGACAAGATATCCACCTCCCGCGGCTGGGCTGTCTGGGCCCACGAATACCTTGAGCAGTTCCCCGGTAAGGAGGACGTGATACGCTACACCCTCACCGCCAACGCCCCAGAGACCAAAGACAACGACTTCAGCTGGAAAGACTTCCAGGCCCGCAACAATTCGGAGCTGGTGGCCATCTTCGGCAACTTCGTCAACCGCGCCGTCGTGCTCACGCACAAATACTTCGGCGGCAAGGTGCCCGCATGCGGCGACCTGCAGGACGTCGACAAGGAAGTGCTGGCCGAGATTCCGGCGCTGAAGGCATCCATGGAAAAGGATCTTGAGGGCTTCCGCTTCCGCGACGCGCTCAAGGACGCCATGGGCATAGCGCGCGCCGGCAACAAATACATCTCCGACACCGAGCCCTGGAAGGTGGCCAAGACCGACATGGACCGCACCGGCACCATCCTGAACATATCCCTTCAGATCTGCGCCGACCTCGCCATAGCCTTCGAACCTTTCACTCCCTTCGCAGCGGAGCGCCTCCGCAATATGCTGGGCGTGAGCCTCGCGGCCGGTTTCGACCACCGCAAGGGCGAACAGGAGACCGTGAACACCTACCGCGAGGGCGAGGGCAAGGCCCTCCACACCCTGCCGCAGGGCGCCCAGGCCCCTTCTGCCGGCATAGTGCTCGACTGGGAGCTGCTCGGCAGGCCGCAGATCCTGCCCGCAGGCCATCGCGTCGGCGAGCCGGAGCTGCTCTTCGCCAAGATTGAAGACGCGCAGATAGACGCGCAGATAGCCCGTCTCGAGGCCATACGCGCCGAGCGCGAGGCCCGCGAAAAAGCCGAGGCTGCCAAGAAAGTGGCCCCGCAGAAGGACGAATGCAGCTTCGAGGACTTCGAGAAGATGGATATACGCACCGCCACGGTGCTCGAGGCCGAGCGCGTGCCCAAGACCGACAAGCTGCTGAAGCTCTCCATCGACACCGGCATCGACCGCCGCACCATAGTGTCCGGCATAGCCGAATACTACTCCCCGGAGGACATGGTGGGCAAGCAGATATGCATCCTCGCCAACCTTAAGCCCCGCATGATAAGGGGTATTGAGAGCCGCGGAATGATACTGATGGCCAAGCAGGGCGACGGCAAGATGCGCTTCGTCACTCCCGCCGAGGTTCTGGCCAACGGTTCCCAGATAGGCTGATATGAAGAGGCTTCTCTTTGTATTTGCCGCCCTGCTGTGCGGAGCATTGTATGCCGGCGCTCAGGATGCGTTCGACGAATGGGGCGGGCTCTACCATCCCTACGCTGCGGCCAAGGGGCCTTCAGTCAAAGCGCCCCGCGGATATAAACCGTTCTATATCAGCCACATCGGGCGGCACGGCAGCCGCTATCCGGTGAGCCCGGACTATGTGGGTAACGGCTTGAAGCCTTTGCAGAAGGCCGACAGCCTTGGCATCCTTACCCCGGACGGCAAGCGCCTAATGCAGGCATTCGCGAAGCTGGACAGCGTCTCGCAGGGCGTGTACGGCCTGATCTGCGGGCTCGGCGCCAGGGAGCAGCAGGACATCGCCAGGCGCATGGCGGCGGCGTATCCGCGCGTGTTCCGGCAGAAAGGCCGGGACAGCGTGGCCTGCTTCTCCACGCATAAGCAACGGGCCATCCTGTCCATGACCAATTTCGCCGCTGCGCTGGCCTCTTCGGCCCCTTCGGTGCACATCAGCTTCGAGGCGGGAGAGAAATACTACGACATCCTCTGCCGGGAAGACAAGGCCGCCCCGGGCCTCAAGGCCGGCAGCCGCAAGGCCAGCAAGGCAATGGCGGAGCAGTTCGACTACGCCGGATTCCTGTCGCGACTCTTCACCGACCCGGCCCTGGCCCGCCAGACCTGCTTCAAGAACGACCGGCTTATGGCCGAGACCTGCGTGACCAACGGCACCGTTGCGGCCTACCTCGGCATCCCGGAGCTTGTGCAGTTCCTGACGCCGGAAGAGTTCGAGACTGCCTCGAAGATCTACACGGCCAAACAGTTCATGCAGCATTGCGGCAGCGCCGAGCAGGGCGACTGGCGCATGCATATCATGGATCCGCTGGTGCTGGATTTCGTGGAGAGGGCCGATGCGGCCGTGGCCGGCAACCGCCTTGCAGCCGACCTGCGGTTCAGCCACGATGTCGGCCTGATGCCGTTCTTCTCACTGATTGGCCTGCAGGGCTACGAGAAGCGACTCCCATTCGAAGAAGTATGCGACCACTGGAACGCCACCTACATGATGCCCATGGCCACCAACCTACAGCTGGTCTTCTACCGGGGCCGCAAGGACGACATCCTCGTCCGCGTGGTCTTCAACGAAGCCGACTCCTCCATCCCAGCCCTCGGCCCCGGCCCCTTCTACCCCTGGCCCGAGCTCCGCTCCTACCTGCTGAAGCAGCTCTAACTACTCCTTTTCATCGTAGATGATTTCTTCCTCCTCCTTGTCGTCGTCGGAATCGGACAGCCCCAGACCGGGGATCTTGCGCTGCTGCTGGGGAAGGTCCTCGAAAGCCACGTAGCCGTTCTCGAACTCCAGGGGGACAGGGCCCTTGGTGTCGACGATGGTAGGAGAGGAAATGGAACCTGGCTCCTCGGCTTCGAGGGTGATATTCACGCTTTTACGCGCAGCGATGTCGTAGAAATAGACAAACTTCACTATTCCGGCCCCGACGGTCTTCTCGATGGAGACCGCATCCACGGTGCCGGAACCAAGGTCCTGGAGAGCGTAGCGCGCAACCACACCGCCCTCGGCATCAAATGCCTTGAAGAGGATGGGCTGGTCAACGGTGAATTCCAGGTCTGCACGGAGACGCTTGTGGAAAGTATATAGAGAATGGGAGCCGTCGACTTTATATACGCGATAGAAACCTTTTATCCCTTCCAGGGTAACCTTGTAAGTGTACACCATAATAGTCTTTTCATTTATCCAAATGCGAATTTAAGAATAAATCACTAATTTTGGAGCGCAATGAGCGATATTTATAAAAGTATTTCATCCCCGGGCGAAGGCCTGTTCAAGGATAACGGCAGCAGGTTCATAGCATTTGCCTATCCCGTCGAATCGGAAGACGAGGTGCGGGAAATAGTGGCCGGCCTGAGGAAGGAATACCACGACGCCCGCCACCACTGCTACGCCTACCGCATCGGCAAGGACGGCGGCACCTGGCGCGCGTCGGACGACGGCGAGCCCGCCGGCTCCGCC
>JAFZVQ010000050.1 GCA_017617715.1 Bacteroidales bacterium
CCATTTTTGTCGAAAAGACCAAGTATAACGCCTTGCAGGCGGTCTTTTCTACAAAACCGCCAGGCTCTATGGATTGCCTAACAGAACAAAAAAGGCGTCCTAAAACAAGTGTATCCATCCTACTTTTTGTCCAGGTGACCCACTTTTGTTATTTGCCGCAAAGATAATACGTGACGTAGGGTACGAGTCAAGAGAAAAATGAAAAAAGTTAAATGAACTTCAGCGCCCAATCGGCCAGCGGGTTGGGAATACTATAGAGTCCGTCATTGAACTGAAGGTTATTCATCGAGATACGAATACGCTTAGCGGGGTTGAATCTTTGGGTATAAACAGACAAGCTGCGGCCGTTAGTGTTGCCTTCGGCCTTGACTTCAACGGGGATTACCTCGCCCGCTACGTCAATCAGGAATTCAATCTCGGCGCGGCCTTCGGAGGTCCAGTAATAGGGCTTGTCAGGCCCTATCTGCGGCAGAAGGGCTTGGAGGACGGCATTCTCGGCCATCGCTCCCTTGAACTCCGTGTAACCGGCGTTTCGGTTTTGGATGACATCGGCTTTTACACCGGCCAGGCGGCGGAGCAGACCGCAGTCGCAGGCGTAGAGTTTGAACGCCTCCCGGTCTTCATATCCGCTGAGCGGAATGCCCGGCTTGGTAACATTGAAGATCTGATAAACCAAACCTGCATCAGCTAGCCAAGTAAGAGCGGACTCATAGTCCTTGGCCCGGGCCCCAGTGCGGATGACCTTGTATATGAACTTGCGGTTTTCCTTGCTCAGTTGTGCCGGTAGCGAATGCCAGACGGCGCGGATACGGGTAACTTCCGCTGGCTCGGCATATTTGGAGAAGTCAACTTCGTCTAGCGCCAGGATGTCCTGCAGGGTAGCATCAATTTCCGCCATGCCGGCTCCATCCAGCATTAGGGAAGCCGCCTCCGGCATCCCGCCGCAAATCTGATAGCGCCGATACTCGGAAGCCAGCTTGTTGAAGATGACCGTTGGCAGATGCTCGGGTGATGTGATCCCTTCGACATACTCGAACGTTGATGGATCGGCCATCCTGAGGAATTCCCGGAAGGTAGCGGGATACATGTCAATCCTGTTTACCTGTCCTACCGGCACCTTCATATTCTTGCGCTTGACCGCTACACCAAGAAGCGAACCGGCCGCAATGATATGATACTGGGGTGCATCCTCGCAGAAATACTTGAGCGAATTGAAAGCCTCCTCGCTCTCCTGAATTTCATCCAGAAAGATGAGTGTTTCTCCGGGCAGGAGCGGGACATCGCTGTAGGCCTGCAGTTCCTTGATGATTCGAGCTGGCTCCTTGGAAATGCGGAATGCGTCAATCACCTCCGGACTGCGGTCCAGGTCAAACTTGATGAAGTATTTATAATGCTCCTTCCCAAACCTCTGGGCGGCCCAGGTTTTACCAATTTGACGCGCTCCCAGCAACAGCATAGGTTTCCGACGGGGCGATTCCTTCCAGCGGAGGAAGGTTTCCAGTATATCTCTTTTAATCTCCATAATTCATCATTAAGTGCAGAAAAATGTGACTATTGAACACTTTTTCGCGGTTAATCGCAAAGATAGACTACTTTCCCGAATTATGCAAATAGTAATAGAATTAAAAGATAATGCAGTTCAATGCAACAAACAAATAGATGCTAAATGATTGTTGTGCAACGATTTGCAAGGTAGCTGAGCAAGAGACAGGCAGCCCCAATGAATCTGAAGGCAGTGATTATGTTGGGAATATGCTTCACCCTTCGACGCTAACCCGTTTTTACCAGATAAATGGAATCGCCCTGTACTTCACCCGGGACTTATACTCCTTGTATCCCTCCAAACCTTCCTCAAGGACCTTCTCCTCATTCTTGATGCGGATTACAATGAGAGGAATATACAGCAGCATAATGGCAAATGAGATGGGAGAGGCCAGCACCAGTGGCATGGCCAGGAAGACCACGCCCAGAAGGAATTTGGGACCAAGTCCAATAAAATATACTTTTGAGTGAAGCGTTCTTCTAGACTAGAGTTATTTGATTGCCGCTTCAATATTGGTGACTTCGATATAGAAACTGAATGGACGAAAGCCGTCATTGCAACTAATCATGGCGCTCATCGGGTTTTTCATCCATCCATCATAAAAATTGCCGTCTCCTTTGGCCAGGGACTCTACGAACTCACGCATGGAAGACCATGCGGAAGGACACATCCCCTCGGGGCATTTGCCGTCTACGGAAATCCACTGCTGGCCCACCCGCACATCGCAGGTATGCTCAATGGGATTCTCGTATTGCGCCATTAAGTCCTGATAAACCGTCTGCCGTATTGCAGTAATACGAACTTTATACATAATAACCTCTGTTTATCGGACCAAATATACACATTATTATGCAATCTTTTGTTTTATCAACCTTTGCACAACAGGTTTCTGATGAATGTGCCTTCTTGGTCTGGCGAAGCCCTCTGCACCCCTTACGGACTGGATCAGATACAATACGGGGAATATTTCCAGACGGCCTATAAGCATCTCTGCCATGCCAGTACACTTGAGTATCGCGGGGAAATCAGCGTAGTTGGACATGGAACCGACATCTCCGAAGCCGGGGCCGACATTGCCGATGCTGGCAATTGAAGCGGTGACGCCAGTTAAGAAGTCAAGCCCGAAGGCGATGTTGACGGCAGCGAACAACACCATGATAAACAGGTAGCAGAATATGTAGCGGAAGGCGTCATTGACCTGTCCCTCGGAACGGATATGACCATCTACCCGGACGCACTGTATACTGTGAGGGCTTGTGGTTTGAGCCACCTTCCTGTGTACGCCTTTTGCTGCCAGAATGGCCCTGTCTATCTTGATTCCTCCCGATGTGGAGCCGGAACAGCCGCAGATGAATGAACAGAAGATAAGGGTTGCCATACTGAGCGGGGGCCATAGCGTAGTGTCCTGTGTAGCGAAGCCGGTTGTAGTGGATATGGAAGCGACCTGGAAGGATGCATCCCTAAGCGCAGCCCCGAATGAAGAATAATCCCCGTTTATAATAAGGTCTCCTGTCACGATAACGATGGCTATGCCGACAAGGGACAGGAACACCTTGACAGTCTCAGATTTCCATATATAGTTCGGTTTCCCTTTGAGAAATGCCAGGAAGAGTATGCCGAAGTGCACTCCGGCCGCGAGCATCGTGATGGTGAGAACGATCTCAGCCGCAGGATTCGAATAAAAGGCAATGCTCGTATTACGGGTACAGAATCCGCAGGTGCTGCAGGCAGACATGGCATCGGTCGCGGCATCAAACCAACTCAATCCCGTCAGTTTCAAGGCCAGGAAGGATACAAGCGTCAGCACGACATAGGTGCTGAGCATCTTGTTGGCAAAACTTTCACTCTTCTCCCCTTCAAATGATTCCCGCGCCACGGTCGATATCTCGGCCCCGGACAGCATCGACTTGTCTGAGCGTACAGTCAGCATCGAGAACAACGTCACTATACCTACTCCGCCAACCCATGCTGTTGAAATCCGCCAGAACTGGAGTCCCCGGGGAAGAGCTTCAATATCGTTCAGGATTGAAGCGCCTGTGGTTGTGAACCCTGAAACGCTTTCGAACATGGCGTTGACAAACGTAAACTCACCGCCGTAAAACAAATAAGGGAGCAGTCCGAAAATGCAGGCACACAGCCACGCTCCCACGACGATGCAATTCCCCTCCCTGAAATTCAGCTTATGCACCCCTTTTCTCACGAATATCAAAGGATAAAAGCCAACGATGCCGGTAAGGGCCGCCGACAAAAGGAGTGGAAGGCTGCTTTCATCACCAGGCGTACAGAACGCGATGATGCAGGATATGGTCATAAGCGCAGCTACAAGCAGCAGCGATACGCTTATATACCATATGATAATCTTCCAGTTCATTTCTTTTTGTTTTGACGGGGCAAAGATATTTCGCCAAAACCCATTTATCAATACAAAAATTTTTATATTTGCATTGATAAAATCAATCAAAACAGGCCTTATGACACTTCAACAACTGCGTTATATCATTGCAATAGACGACTTTAGGCATTTTGGGAAAGCGGCTGAAGCTTGTGGGCTCACACAATCAACCCTGAGCCTTATGGTCAAGAAAATGGAAGAAGAACTGGATGTGCGGCTATTTGACAGGGACTCTCACCCGGTGGCGCCCACTGAAATCGGCCGGAGAGTTATAGACCGGGCCAAAGTCGTCCTGTATAATGTGGAGCAAATAGCCTTGATGACCCGGTCGGAAAAAGAGCTTCTTTCCGGGCCCCTCAAGATTGCCCTTATTTCCACGGTCTCCCCTGTACTCGTCCCCGGTCTTTTTAAGTATTTCGGCTCGAATTATCCGTCCATAGCCCTGCAGACGGAAGAGATGCTGTCCGGCACAATTAAATACAAACTCAGAAAAGCTGAAGTGGATATGGGTATTCTTGCCGGACCTCTTCAAGACTCCGATCTTTTGGAAATTCCGCTCTACCACGAGCGTTTTATGGCCTATGTATCTCCGGAAAACCCGGCCTTTGCCCTGGACAGTATCACGACAGACAAGCTCTATGAGCAGCCTATTTGGATTATAGGCGACGGCCTCAGGCAAATGGCTCCGGGTGAAATGAAAGCAAGTGATTTGAACTACGAACGTTTATTTGAAGGCGGACGGGTCGGAATACTGATACAGGTTGTTAACGACAATGGCGGCATCACCATTATCCCGGAAACCCATAAAGACTTGATTATGTACAGCCAGCAGCGCTGCCTTCGCCCCATCGTCGACCCGGTGCCCAGCCGTACAATCTCCCTGGCTATACGCAGCGACTACATACACGAGGCGAAACTGAACGCCGTTGTGGACGCCATCAAGCATATCATACCCGGAACTTTGCTCGACAATGTCGTCCGGAAAGAACGCCTTATCCTATAATCCGTTTGAGCCCGGTTACTATACGCCGGAGGCCCTCCTGACAAAGGCTGCGGGGGCATGCAAGGTTGATGCGCAGGAAAGCGTCATCGCCATACAGGGCTCCGGATCCGGGACGCACATGCTCATTAAGAATGAGGCTTTGGACAAGTTCCTCAGATCCAAGGCCTATCGCCGACACATCCACCCAGGCCAGGTATGTGCCCTGAAGGTCCACCACCCCGCATTGGGGCAGCTCCCGCGCGAAGAGGTCCCGTAAATCACAGTAATTCTGCCAGATATAAGAGTTGAGTTCCTTAAGCCACGGCTCCCCTTCATTGTATGCGGCCTCGAGCCCCGCAACGCCGAACGGGCCCACGTCGCAGACCTCATAGATGTTGATCACCTTATCTATCCGTCGGCGCCACTCAGGATTGGAAGATATTATGTTTGCTATCTGGAGACTTGCCGTGTTGAAGGATTTGCTGGGCGAATTCATTGTCACGCAGCAGGAGAGATTCTCATCCGAAACGGCGGCAAACGGCGTGAAAACATGCCCCGGTATCTCAAGTTCACAATGTATCTCATCGCTAAGGACCACCAGGCCATGGCGGCGGGCAATATCTCCAAGGCGCGTAAGCTCATCCCTGCTCCAGATGCGCCCCGTCGGGTTATGAGGATTGCAGAGCAGAAGCACCTTTGCGCGGGTGTCCCGGCAGCGGCCCTCAAGATCCTCCCAATTTATTGATACGGAGATGGTTGAGCCATCGTGGGTGTAAATCAGCTTACTCTCCGAGCAGACGCAGCCGGCGTTACGGACGGAAGAGAAGAAACAATTGTAGGCCGGAGTGAGGAAGACCACCTTGTCTCCAGGCTCCGTGAAGGCTTTGATGCAAACGGAAAGGGCGGGGACCACGGCCGTGGTGTATATAATCCAGTCACGCTCTATTTCCCAGCCGCGGCGTCTGCGGAACCAGGAAATGACTGAAGAGTAATAGCTCTCCGGGACGGCGGTGTAGCCAAAAACCCCATGCTCCACCCTCCGGCGAAGGGCCTCGATGATGCAGGGGGCAGTGCGGAAGTCCATGTCGGCCACCCACATAGGGATAACATCGCCTGACGGCACTCCGGCCCCGTTCGGGGCGTCCCATTTCACGCAGGCAGTGCCTCTGCGTTCCACGATAGAATCAAAGTCGTATATTGCCATTGTCTTTTTAACCTGAATACAAAAATACGGAGTTTCCCCCAGAATGCAAAACCTTGCGCTTTTGATGGAAACTTGTTAATTTTGGCACCTTGATGAACCAGTCCCGAAAAGACTATCTCCTGTCACTTATCCGTGACGGCCGGGAGATGACTTTTGGTCAGCAGCTCCACCTCACGGCGCTGCTGGCCGTGCCGGCTATCCTTGCGCAGTTCTCATCGGTGATGATGCAGTACATAGACACTGCCATGGTGGGACGGCTGGGCGCAAATCCTTCGGCATCAATAGGCCTGGTGGCCACCAGCACCTGGATCTTTGCCGGGTTCACGATGGCAGTTGCCACCGGTTTTTCCGTCCAGGTGGCCCACAGGTGCGGCGCGGGAGACTTTGCCGGCGCAAGGAAAGTGCTCAGGCAGGGCCTCTTCTCCACTTTTGCCGTCTCCATGTTTTTCTGCCTACTCGGCCTTGGAATAAGCCCTGCCCTCCCCCGCTGGCTTGGCGGCAGCCCGGAGATCAATGCCGATGCATCGGCCTACTTCCGCATCTATTCGGCCTTCATCCCCTTTGGCGCCGTCGGGTACGCGGCAAATGCGATGCTCCAGGGAAGCGGCAACATGAAAGTGCCAAGCATCCTATATATTTCAATGTGCGCGCTGGACGTGGTCCTGAATTACGTATTCATTTATGGCATGGGGATGGGCGTTCCGGGCGCGGCGCTCGGCACCGGGCTGTCTGAATTCATCACGACCGCCGTGTCCCTCTGGTTTGTCCTTTGCCGGAGCAAGGAGCTCAGGATCAGCGGGGAAAAGGGCTCATTCGCACCCACCAGGGACATCGTTTCCCACGCCGCCGGCATCACCGGACCAATGTGGCTCCAGAATGTGGTGATGAGGGGGGCTCACGTTGCAAGCACAGTCATCGTGGCGCCGCTGGGGCCGATATCCATCGCCGCCAACGCATTTGCCATCACCGCTGAAAGCTTCTGCTATATGCCGGGATATGGCCTGGAGGAAGCAGCGACCACACTCGTAGGCCAGAGCCTCGGGGCCCGGCGCAAGGACGTTGCCAGACGCTTCGCCCGCATCACCATATGGATGGCCGCAATTATTATGACCATCCTTGCTGCGGCAATGTTCATCTTTTCCAGAGAGCTGATGGAACTTCTGAGCTCAGACCCTGACGTTGTGGCCCTCGGAGCGCGCGTTCTTAGAATCGAAGCCTTTGCCGAAACCCTTTATGCCGTGTCGATAGTGGGATACGGGTCCTGCGTTGGCGCCGGAGACACAATGGTGCCGACAATCCTCAACTTTGCCGGCATGTGGGTCATCCGTATCGGCCTGGCAATCATCCTCACACCGCGACTTGGACTTGTGGGCTACTGGATAGCGATGTGCATCGACCTCAACGTCCGCGGGCTCCTGTTCCTCGGCCGCATCAAAGGCAACGGCTGGATGCGGAAAGGCGCATTACTCACAACTGATAACAATACGGAATAATCGCATCTCCCATGAAACGTTTCTTGTTCCTCCTGACTTTACTGACCATATGCCTGAGCGGGTACTCCACTTCGGCGACTGACGACATGCCCGCATGGGACTCGGCAATCGAGAAGGCGCACCCGCGGCTGCTGATGAGCGATGCCGAGATAAAGACGCTGCGAAAGAACATCTGCCGCAACAAGGATGTGAAATTGCTGCACAAGTCCATACTCTCCCACGCCGACGAGTGCGTGGATGACACGCTGCAACTCTCCTACAGGCTCGATGCGTCCGGCAAAAGGCTGCTTGAGCAGTCCCGTTATGCTCTTGAAAGGATCTTTTTCTGCGCCTACGCATGGAGGATGACCGGGAAGGAAAAGTATCTTTCCCGGGTCAGGGAGGATATTCTGACCGTATGTGCGTTCCCCGACTGGCACACGCAGCATTTTTTGGACACGGGGGAAATGGCCCTTGCCGTCGCCATCGGTCTCGACTGGTGCTACGGAGGCCTTCCACCGGCAGTCCGCGATGAGGCCGCGGCTTCATTGGAGCGTTTCGCACTCAGCCAATACAAGGGGCAATGGTTCACTACCCAGCTGACCAACTGGAACCAGGTGTGCTACTGCGGCCTGGTAGCGGCGGCCTTGGCTGCATACGAATGGTATCCGTCGATAAGCAGGGACCTGCTCGAATCCGCCGTAGTCGACAACAGGAAAGCCATGACGATGTATGGCCCCGACGGAATCTATCCGGAGGGATATGTCTACTGGGCCTACGGCACCGGCTTCGAGACCATGCTGCTGGAAATGCTCCACGGAGTCTACTCGACCGACACCGGGCTTTCGGACGCTCCCGGCTTCATGCGCACGGGGACTTTCATGAAATACATGGTCGGCACATCCGGCAAGTGCTTCAGCTATTCTGACAGCGATGAGGAGTTGTATCCGCTGTACGCCATGTGGTGGTTCGCGGCGAAGCTGTCCCGGCCGGACCTTCTGGACGGAGAGATTGCCCTGCTGCGCAGCGGAAGATACTTCGACGACCGGGACTGGATGCGCTTTGCCGTCTTTTCTGCATGCATGGCATCGAAATTCTCGATGCCGCGCAAGATCACCGCTACCGACGGCGCGAAATTATTCTCCGGCGACGGCCCGGAGCCCCTCGTCCTGATCAGGACAGGCTGGAAGGGGTCTCCGGATGAAAGGTATCTCGCCTTCAAGGGCGGGAAAGCATCATACAACCACGGCCATATGGACGCTGGCTCCTTCGTATTCGACGCATTCGGTTTGAGATGGGCCTGCGACTTGGGAACCCAGCCGTATGCGCCGGCAGAAAAGGCTTTCAAGAAATACAAAAAGAGTTTCTGGAGCATGAAGCAGACCTCATTCCGCTGGAAAGTGTTCCGGCTTGGCAACAAAGCGCACAACACGCTGACTGTCAACGCCCAGCAGCATAATGTGGGCGGCGATGCGAAGATATTCGACATCATGGACACGGATGAAGCGAGAGGCGGGAGCATCGACCTTACGCCCGTTTTTGAAGGGCAGTTGTCTTCCGCTATCAGGAAGATAATGCTAATCGGCGGCGACTACCTGTCGGTCTCGGATTCCCTGACAGCCCTTCCAGACATGCCGGCAGACATCGAGTGGCGCATGGTCACTGATGCCACGGCAACATTGACGCCAGATGGTATCCTTCTGGAGCAAGGGGGATACAGCATGCTGCTTTCCAGCGAATACGACGATCCTTCCATAGACGTGGAATACAAGATCTGGCCGGCCGCCGGTACGGAGGAATGGGACATTCCCAACCCCGGGAAGTGTATTGTGGGTTATTCCACAGCCATTCCTGCAGGGAAATCCTGCACCATCCGCTCATATTTGAAGCCGGCAAACAGGTCGGGGTTCATGCTCAGGCCGATGGGCTTGCCGCTGGAGGTGCGGACGTTGTCAAGCAGTAGCGTGCCTTCGACGGGATACGGCTCCAGCCCGGTAGCGTGGGCGTCGCGCGAGAACGTGCCGAACAGGTAGACAGGGTCGGAAGCCTCGCAGCAAATATCGTCTATCAGGAGATTGTGGCACTCTATCGAACGCGGCAGACGGCAGGTGTAGCCGAAGTCGTGGTCGCCGTTGTTGGCCCCGTCGATAAGCGAAATGGACGGAGCTCCGAAATAGGGCTTGTGGACGCAGTCCTTCAGATAAATATCGCCGTCCCAGGAAGATCCGTAGTCATCCCGGAGGAGGATGAACGAACGGTAATGCACCTCGCAGTTCTCCATGTGCAACTTGCCGAAACCTACGCAGCGCATGCCCATATGCCCGAACACGCAGTCCTTCAGCGTGACGTTCTCCACCCCCATGTGCGCATCGAAACGCGAAATCCGGCAGCGTTCCATCTTAAGGTTCTTGCAATGGTTGGAAGTGTAGAGCCCCCAGTATGACGTGTCGTCTATGTCGATGGTCTGCTGCACATTCTCCCAGACTATATTCACGCAGGAGTTTGCGCCAAGGTCGTATGAGCCCATGCGGGAAGGAATGCCGGCGGAGCCTATGGTCCAGTAGATGCGGTGGGGAGTGAGCAGGCAGTCCTTCACGGTCACGTCGGCAGCTTCGATGGGCCAGATGAAGGCATAATACGGAGCCCCGTGATCCTGCTCCCCTTCCACATAGTGCGTCACGCCCTCCACGAGCACATTGGAGCGGTTCACCACTATGCCCCTCACATAATACCAGTATCTTGACGGGGCGCGGTTGGCTATGGTGGTGAAAACGCCTCCGCGTACAGTGAGCAGAGTGGTGTCCACAGGCCATGCCGTAGCCTTGGTGATGCGGTCGTAGTCCCAAATAATGGCAGACGTCTCCTCTATGTTACCGTCGGCATCGGCGAGGAGCATCTCCTGCTGCGGCACGCCGTTGTTACGGTTCTCCCCTTTGCGTATATAGACACGCCGGGTGTCGTTCTCCAGGCGGATGAGGCTGCGGCACGGCAGCTTCACGCCAAGGGACTTCTGACCTTTGCGGAGCCCGCCTTCAAGGCCCTCGATCTCATAAGGTTCCATGGCCGATGCCACCCGGAAAACCGGGACCTTGAAACCCCGCGGATAGTCCGTGGTATCGGGCACAACGACGGTGTCGTCAATTATGAACCTGGCGTCGCCCCAGTCGGTGTCGGTGCGGATCACGGCGGTCTGCCTGCCGCTTTCGATGTAATATGTGGCGCCGTGCCTTGCCTTCACCGGAAGGCCTTTTTCATTCGCGGCATCATGTGCCGCAACGATGGCGGGCATGTCGTCGTGACGTCCGTCCCCTCTGGCGCCAAACTGCTCGTATGTCACGTATCCCCTGCTGCAGGACACCACCGCAAGCAGGGTCAACATGGCGCCGAAATAGCGTATTCTGTCCATTATTTGTTCAGCGCTATCCTGGCCTGGAGCTCCCAGGTGCGGATGCGGTCTTTGTAGAGATTGTTGGCGTTGACCTTTTCCACGTCGAGGGCAGTGTCGGAGTTGCCTCCCCAGCGGCGGCAGTTGTACATCACGTCATAGATGCGGCCGATGCGGTATTCGCGGCTGATGCGAAGGGCCACGGCGTAGTCTTCGCCGTACTTGGTGGTCGGGAAATTGATTTCCCGCAGGAGCGGGGTCCAGAAGCCGCGGGGAGCACCGAGGCCGTTGACACGGAGGGCGTTGTTGCGGCCGTTGTCCGGGGTCCACTCGCGATGGTCTATTATTCCCGGAGGCAGCTCCCGCATCTCGAAATCGGTGATACGGTAGGTCCCCACCACCATGGCGCAACGCTGCTCGCGGAAAGCGTCCACGAACTTCTGTACGGTGTGGCTGTCGGAATAGACGTCGTCGGAGTCCAGCTGGAGGGCAAAGCGGCCGCAGCCGGGATGGTGAATCGCGGCGTTCCAGTTGCCGCCTATAGCATGATAGGTCTTGTCCTGCGCTATATAGATCAGCCTGGGGTCGCTTTCAAAAGAACGGATCACGTCCACCGTGCCGTCGTCGGAATTGTCGTCCACTACTATCACGTTGTAGGGGAAATCAGTCTCCTGGCCGAGGGCGGAACGTATGGCATCGCCTATGGTCCGCACCCTGTTCTTGCAGGGAATCACCACGGACGCTTCCACTTCAAAAGGCACGCTCTCGAGATCCACTTCCTTGAAAACAGGCTCCAGATAGCCTCCGATACGCTTCAGATATGAGGTACACACTGCTTCCATCTCCAGCTGGACGGCCCTGTTGCGGGGATCTACGTAGTCGAAAAGCTTCTCTCCGGAATCGCGCCTGTCAGTCTCCGTCTCATAATAAAGCAGTTCGTTCACGTGGACTATGGGGCCAAGCTCGGAGACGCGGAGGCGAAGGTCGTACATGGCAGCATATTCATAATCCTTATCCATGGCCGCCACCGCCTTCTTGAGAAGGTCCGTCCTGTACACCTGCACTCCCCCGAAATCGAACTCGTCACGGACGGAACCAAGCTGGTAGTCAATTACCGGAGAAGGCTTGCCGGCGTCGAAATGGTCGGCGTAGATCATGGCCGCACCGCTGTCCGCCGCAATCTGCAGCAGGCGTTCAAGGCCGAAAGAGACCCAGTCCAGACGCGTCTGGCGTGTGTATATCAGGGTATATGGAGAGTCGGCACGGGCCGCCAGGCCGCGTATCCGTTCGGTTGACGCACGCATGGGCACGTCGAATCTGCATATATTCATATCTATTTCCTGCTCAAAGCCTTGCGGCGGTTGGTAGCGATGAATGCGACCAGTATGGCCGTGGCCAGCACAGCCCATCCTGCGGCGAACCACCTGGTCCATTCAAGCGGAAGCCCGAGGCAGGTCTTGTCCACGCAGAAGAAGGTAAGGCAGACCGTGAACATGAACACCGCCGGGATACCGCCGATGAGGAACTGCCATCCGGTGGGGTTCTTGCGGGCCAGCCAGACCGTGATAGTGGCGAGGAAGAACACCGCCAGGGTCTGGTTTGACAGGCCGAAATAACGCCATATGATGTTGAAACCGTCTTCATTGCTGATGTTGAACCACAAAAGCACGGCAACTCCTGCGAAGATCGGCAGGCTTATGACGAGGCGGTTCCAAATCTTGTCCTGCTTGATGTGCAGGAAATCGGCGATGTTCAGGCGGGCTCCGCGGAGTGCGGTGTCGCCGGAGGTGATGGGCGCCGCCACGACGCCGAGGATGGCTAGGATGCTGCCCACGATGCCCAGCCAGTGCTTGCTCACGGCCGTCACGACCTGGGGAGCGGAGGCGCCCTGCAGGCCGCACTCTGCCATGCCGCCGTCGAAGAAGAACCATGAGCTCACGGCCGCCCAGATCAGGGCCACGATGCCTTCAGTGATCATGGCGCCGAAGAAGATAGGACGTCCCATGCGCTCGTTTTTCAGGCATCTTGCCATAAGGGGGCTCTGGGTAGCGTGGAAGCCGCTCACGGCCCCGCACGCCACGGTGATGAACAGGCAAGGGAAAATGTTCTGCCCTTTCACCCCCACCGAAGGCGCCCTGTTCTGCAGGCCGTCCCAAAACTCCGGCAGCGAGGGCCACTTGGTGAAGAGGCTCACCATCATGGCCACGGCCATGAACAGCAGCGCGATGGCGAAGATCGGATAGATGCGCCCTATGAGCTTGTCGATGGGAAGCAGCGTGGCAATTATGTAATACACAAGGATAATGATGGCCCAGATAAGGATCCACTTCGAAGTGCCGTCGCCGGCCAGGTCGCCGAGTATGAGGGCTGGACTGTACACGAACACCGTGCCGACCATCAGCAGGAGGAAGGTGGTGAACACCACTATTACCACGCGGCTTCCGCGGATTTCGGAACCTATCACTTCAGGGTAGGTGGCGCCACCCTTGCGGATGGACAGCATGCCTGAGAAGTAATCGTGGACCGCGCCTGCGAAGATGCTTCCCAGCACTATCCAGAGGTAGCAGGAAGGCCCGAACTTGGCGCCCATGATGGCGCCGAAGATGGGTCCGGTGCCTGCGATGTTGAGGAACTGGATCATGTACACCTTCCAGGACGGCATGGGCACGTAATCGACCCCGTCCTTCATGGACACGGCGGGAGTCACCCTTGACGGGTCGGCCCCGAAAATCTTCTCGACCACGCGGCCGTAGATCAGATAACCGACAATAAGTACGGCTATGCTAATGAGAAAAGAAAACATAAGAACTTATTTTTCAACACCGAAAGCGAAAATGATGGCTTCGTGGAACAGTTTGCCGGGCCTGAGCACCACGGGCGGATACTCGGGATGGTTGGGGCTGTCGGGATAGTGCTGGCACTCAATAGCCACGCCGTAGTAGTCGTGGTAGATGCGGCCGCGCTTGCCCTTGGGGCAGCCGTTGATCCAGTTGCCGGTGTAGATCTGCACGCCCGGCTGGGTGGTGGTGACGGTGAGCGTGCGGCCGCTGCGTGCGGCCTTAAGCACCGCCGCTTCCTGCAGCTGGCCCTTCCTGTAGCCGTCTATGAGCCAGCAGGCGTCGTAGCCCTTGCCGGTCTTGAGGGCTGGGAAGTCCTTGCGTATGTCCTTGCCGAGGCGCTTGGGATTGAGGAAATCCATCGGCGTGCCTGCCACGGGCTCTGATTCGCCGAGCGGGATCAGGGTTTTGTCTGTGGGAAGGTACTCGGAAGCGTTGAGGCGGAGGCGGTGGTTAAGCACGGAGCCTTTGCAGTCGAGGTTGAAGTAGGCGTGGTTGGTGAGATTCACCACGGTGGGGGCGTCGGACTTGGCCGTGAAGGTGAGACTGAGCACATTGTCTTCGCTCCATGCGTAATGGGCCACGACGACCATCCTGCCGGGATAGCCCATCTCGCCGTCGGCTGCGACGTATTTGAATTCCACGGCTCCCTTCTTCTTGCGGGAGTCCCAGACCTGGTTCTGGAAGCCCTTGGGGCCGCCGTGCAGGTGGTTGGGGCCGTTGTTTATCGGAAGCTCATATGTCTTGCCGTCCAGCGTGAAGCGGCCAAGGGCTATGCGGTTGGCGTAGCGGCCGGGGCATTTGCCGAAGCACGGGCCGTCGGCTATGTAGTTTTCCGCCTTGCCGTAGCCGAGCACGACGTCGCCCAGCCTGCCGTCTTTGTCGGGCACTTTGACGGCAACGATTGCAGCGCCGATATTGGACAGCACTACGGAAGCGCCGGAAGAATTCGTTATCGTGTAGCGGTAGATGGCCTTGCCGTCTGCGGTCCTGGACCAGAGTTTTCTTGAAACTGACATAGTGTTATCGATTTAAATTGGTTACACGAAAGCGCCGAGGGCCCGGAGCTGCTCCACGAGGGCGGCGGTGTCGATGTCCTGCACGCCGCAGGCTTCGCGGATGGCGCGCACGGCGGCGAGGCCCGCTGCCTGCCCTATGCCCATGCAGCTCGCCTGCACACGAAGGGAGGCCAGGGCCTTGCGGTCGGCTGAAATGCAGCGCCCGGATACAATAAGGTTGGGGAAGCCGGAAGCTATCAATGCCCTGTAGGGCACGTAGGCAGCTTGCTTGAGCTTGATAAGCACCTGCCCGGAGCCCTTGCTGGAATGCATGTCGATCTGATGCGCGCCACGGGAAATGCTGTCGGGATAGTGCTCGCCGGCCACGTATTCTTCGGCCGTGACGGTGTGCACGCCCAAGATGCGGCGGGACTCACGTATGCCGGCCTGCGGGGCGCAGGAGGCCACATAACAGCCTTCAAACTCCTTGAAGTGCTTGCGCAGCAGGGCCGTGAAAGTGAATATGTCTTCGCGCAGGCGGCATTCGGCCTGGGTGAAATTGCGGTTGTCGGTGGAGTCGGCGGCAGTGCGGGTGATGTTCACCGCAACGCTGCCCCTGTGCATCACGCTGTTGAACCAGGGGCCGCCGAAATCCGGGATCGGAGCGCCGGCGGCCTTGAGGGCCAGCAGTTTTTCACGCACCGGCTTGCATTCGCTGGAGCCTTTGCGGCCGCTGTGGTACATGTAGCGGGTCAGGAGCTCGCTGTCGGTGTCCACTCCGGAGAGCACGAAGCAAAACGAAGACGGCTGGAGATCACCGTCTGCGTTGGACTGCATGGGCACGCCGGCAAGATGCGCGAGGTCGCCGTCGCCTGTGGCGTCGATGAACACGCCTGCGGCAAGGGATTCCAGGCCGTTCTTGTTCTGGATAATTACCCTGCGCACGATGCCTTTTTCCATTTCGCAACCGACCAGCGACGAGTGCATGAACATATCGACGCCTGCCTCCAGCACCATGCGCTGGGCGCAGAGCTTATAGAGTTCGATGTCGAAATCGACGTTGCCTTTCGGCCACTCCACGAAGGCGCCGCCCATGGATTCAAGGCGTTTGATGAATTCCCAGGGGATGCCGCCGATCACGCGCTCGCCGGCGAAGGCGAATTCGCTGATCGGGGCCACATAGCCCATGGTGGCCATGCCTCCGAGAAATCCGTAACGTTCTATTATTGCAGTCTTTGCGCCTTGCCTGGCGGCGGCAATGGCGGCGATGAGGCCGGAGGGACCGCCTCCGCACACCACGACATCATATCTTCCGGCTTCTGGGGCGGCTTTGGAGATATCGCCGCTGAAGGCGGCCCTGTCGGAGCCTGCCGCCTGAAGCTTTCCGGGAGCAAGGGCCAGAGCCAGGGCTCCGGCTGCGCTGCCCTTTAAAAACAGCCTTCTGTCCATATTCACAAAAATACAAAAAAAACTTGGATTTTATTTTTTTGTTCATATATTTGCAGAAGTATGTGTCGCGCAAACATATTTGCTTCCAACTGCTGGTGGCGCCTGAAGGATATTTCCGGACAGGCTCTATAGTTTGTGCGCATAACCGGTCGAAGACCGGCATAAGATGCAAGAGAGGCTGCCCGGAGACGGACGGCCGTTTTTTATGTAATTAACACAAAACCATATTATTATGAAACAGAAAAAATTCATGCTTCCGGAATCAGAGATTCCTACCCATTACTTCAACATCCAGGCTGTGATGCCCAACAAGCCTCTCCCGTTCCTCCACCCCGGCACGAAGCAGCCGCTCAAGAGCGAGGACCTGTATCCCATCTTCTGCAAGGCCTGCGCCGACCAGGAGCTGAACCAGACGGATGTGTGGATTCCCATTCCGGAGGAAGTGCGCCAGCAGTATGCGGCCTACCGCTGCACCCCGCTCGTGCGCGCTTATGAATTGGAAGCGGCGCTCGGCACCCCCGCCCATATATATTACAAGAACGAAAGCGTGAGCCCTGCCGGAAGCCACAAACTGAATTCCGCCATTGCCCAGGCATACTACGCCAAGGAGCAGGGTATCACGAATCTCACCACCGAGACCGGCGCCGGCCAGTGGGGCGGGGCGCTCAGCTACGCCACGAAGAAGTTCGGCATTGAATGCGCAGTGTACATGGTAAAGGTGAGCTATGAGCAGAAGCCTTTCCGCCGCTCGATCATGCAGGCCTTCGGCGCCGCTGTGACGCCTTCCCCTTCCATGTCCACACGCGCCGGCAAGGACATACTGACCCGCAACCCCAACGACAGGGGCTCTCTCGGCTGCGCCATCTCCGAAGCCATCGAGCTTGCCGTGTCCACCCCCAACTGCAAATATGCCCTGGGGTCAGTGCTGAACCATGTGTGCCTGCACCAGACCGTCATCGGCCTCGAAGCGGAGAAGCAGATGGAGCTCACGGGTGAATACCCCGACATAGTGGTGGCATGCTTCGGAGGCGGTTCCAACTTCTCCGGCCTGGCGTTCCCGTTCATGAGGCACAACATACTCGAAGGCAAGAAGACACGTTTCATCGCAGCAGAGCCTTGCTCTTGCCCCAAGCTGACCAAGGGTAAGTTCGAATACGATTTCGGCGACGAGGCAGGTATGACTCCCCTCCTCCCCATGTACACCCTCGGCCACACTTTCAAGCCCGCCTCCATCCACGCCGGCGGCCTCCGCTACCACGGCGCGGGCGTCATCCTCTCCCAGCTGATGAAGGACGGCTACATGGAAGCCGTCGATATCGAGCAGCTTGATTCTTTCAACGCAGGCGTGCTGTTCGCCCGCACCGAGGGTATCATCCCCGCACCGGAATCCTGCCATGCCATCGCCGCCACCATCACCGAGGCCCTGAAATGCAAGGAGACCGGCGAAGCCAAGACCATCCTGTTCAACCTTTCCGGCCACGGCCTGGTGGACATGGGAGCCTACGACAGCTACTTCTCCGGCGAGATGCAGAACTACCACGTCTCCGACGCCGACCTGCAGACCTTCATCTCCAGCGCCGACGCCCTGAACCAGTCCCGCTAGACGAGTCATTTATCCTTAAGTTGACGCAATCGGGAGAGAAAACGGCAAAATGATTTCTGCTGAACAACAATATCGCGAAGACCTGACCCAGTGCCTTCTGGATGTGGCGACGGGGAAAGGATTCCTGAAAGGCACCCTTCTCGGGACACCCGACCTGGACGAAGCCTGGCTGCGCTACGCCCCTTCTTTCTACGGAGACGCCGTACGCGAATTCAACGCCTACCCGGAATACTGCCTGGCCTGCGCCGGCTACATGGGGATGGCCGTGGCCCTGTTGTGGGATAAAGACTGGGAGAAACACAAAGCTACTCCGTATTCCTTCTTCCAGGGGGAGCGGCGCTTCGACGATATGGACGACCACATAACGGACAGCATCCTTAAGGAACGCAAACACAGCGTCGCCGCAATGATGGCCTGCTCCTCGGCAGCGTATAACTTCCTGATGAAGTCGCGTGCCGAACCGGGCACCGCAGAGGCCTACAGGCTCTTCCTTATCAGCACTGAGGTAATGTACAAAATCGGCACGGCAATCGAATTGCAGCACCTCGGGTACAAATTTGAAGCCCTACCGATAGTGTAATCTCTTCCAACCGTTATTTGGGAGCGTTTTCACTACATTCCCGCCCAAACGACAGGTTTTTCCTCGAATCGGGAGAAATATTGCCGTTTTCGCTCCCGATTGCGGGATGGGGAGCAGATCCTTCGCTTCGCTCAGGATGACAAAAGAGTCAGAGCAGGTCGGCGAGGTCGAGGACGAGGCGTTCGGTCTTGGGCCAGCCGAGGCAAGGGTCGGTGATGGAGCAGCCGTAGACGTGTTCGCCGGACTTCTGGGCGCCGTCTTCGATGTAGGATTCTATCATAAGTCCCTTGAAGATGCGGCGGACGGAATCGCAGGAGCGGGCGCTGTGGAGCACCTCCTTGGCGATCCTCCCCTGCTCAAGATACTTCTTCCCGGAATTGGAGTGGTTGCAATCCACTATAACTCCGGGATTGGTGTAATTCCCCTCTGCGTAGAGGTCGGCCAGACGACGGAGGTCCTCATAATGGTAGTTGGGATGGCTGGTGCCGTGGCTGTCCACGTAGCCGCGCAGGATGGCGTGGGCATAGGGATTTCCCTCGCTGGACACGTCCCAGTTGCGGTAGATGAATGAATGGCCGTGCTGGGCGGCGTTGATGGAATTCATCATCACTGACAGGTCGCCGCCGGTAGGGTTCTTCATGCCCACGGGGATGTCGAGGCCGCTCGCCACGAGCCTGTGCTGCTGGTCTTCCACGCTCCTTGCCCCGACCGCCACATAGGACAGCAGGTCGGAAAGGAACAGGTGGTTCTCGGGATACAGCATCTCGTCGGCGCAGGAAAAACCAGTCGTCTCCAGGGCGCGCAGGTGCAGCTTACGTATGGACACAAGTCCCTTGAACAGGTCAGGGTCGGCTATGGGGTCGGGCTGATGCAGCATACCCTTGTATCCTGCTCCCGTGGTGCGGGGCTTGTTGGTGTAGATGCGCGGCACTATGACTATCTTGTCCTCAACCTTCTCCTGCAGCGGACGCAGCCTGGAAATATAATCGAGCACCGAATCCTCCCGGTCGGCGGAACAGGGACCTATCACCAGAAGCATCTTGTCGGAACTGCCGTCCAGGATGTCCCGTATCTTCTTGTCATTGGCGGCCTTGCTTTCAGCAGCGGCAGGCGACGCTCCGTACATTCTCTTAAGTTCCTGCGGGCTGAACAGCTCGCGGTTGAATCGCATGTTCATATCTTTTGCTCAAATCATTTGTCAAACAATGCACGCTGCTCCGTGGAGTGGCGCATCAATTCCCTGAGTTTTTCCGTGTCCCCTTCTGCAACCGCATCCCGGATGGTGCCCATCTGGCCTATGAAAAGGTCCAGCTGGGCAAGCAGCTCGTCCTGGTTGAGCAGGAAAAGCTCGCTCCACATCTCGTCGTTGATCCTTGCTATACGGGTAAGGTCCCGGAAAGAGTCGCCGGTGTAGGCGGACATGTGCCCCACATCTTTGCAAGTCATGAGGCCCACCGCTATGCAGTGCGTTAGCTGGCTCAGGAAGCCTATCATCTCGTCGTGCTTCCCGGGCGAAAGCCGGCAGATGCGGGAGAAGCCGAGCACGCGGCCGAGCTCCTCTATCTCATGCACGGCCGCTTCGCTGTTGGCCGGGGTGGGAGTCACTATGTAATTGGCTTCCACGAAGATAGAGCAGTCGGCATTCTGCACTCCATACACCTCACGGCCGGCCATGGGGTGCGCGCCCACGAACTCCAGGTCGTCGCGGAGCATATCCTGCACCTTATAGACCACAGCCGACTTGACTCCGGTCACGTCCGTCAGCAGGGCGCCCAGTTTCAGGAACTGCTGATACTTTTCAATCCACTCCAGGAACACATGGGGATAGAGGGCAAATACCACAAGGTCGTAGCGTCCCACGAATCCGGCAGTCACCTCTGTCGTGCCGCGGTCTATCAAGCCATGCTCCAGGGCATAATCCACGCTCGCCTGCGAACGGGTCACGGCCCCGACCTCGAAGCCCTTTCGCTTCAATGCCTGCGCATAACTGCCCCCGATCAGGCCGAGGCCCACAATCAGTATCTTTTTATCCTTAAACGGCATATTCAATCAATTTGTAAACGGTATGCTCAACCGGACCGTTGTTGGAAATTATGAAGTCAGCGGCTTTGGCATACAAAGGCATGCGTCTGGAATACAGCGCCATAAGCTCCTCCCGCGAACGCGACAGCGGGCGGTCGGCTGTCGGCACGAGCAACTCCGGATCCCTGTTCAGAAGAATCAGGATACCGTTGTGGCGGAGCAGGCGGCAGTTGGTTTCGGAAAGCACGGCACCGCCGCCGGTGGCAACCACAAGCCCCTGCTCCGGAGCTATGGACTCAATTGCCGCAGTCTCACGCAACCTGAAGGCGGCTTCACCCTCACGGGAAAAAATATCCGGAATCTCCATGCCTGCCTGCAGGGCAACTATCTCATCGGTGTCGACAAAACGCCGTCCGGTGTAACGGGCGAGTTCGGAGCCCACGGTGGACTTGCCGCAGGAGGGCATTCCGCAGAGCACAATGTTTCGTTTGGAGCGCATCAGATGCCGGAATTCCATTTCAACATCGCTCCCGGAGTAAGTCTCGCCGGCGAAGAGTTCACGCGCCTTTATAGCCTGTCCCACAAGCATATAGAGGCCTCCGTCAGCAGCGATCCCCCTTTCGCGGGCATCCAGGACCAGGGAAGTCCAGAGCGGATTGTAGATGCAATCCAGCACTCCCCGCAGCCTGGGGAATGAATCCAGGTCCACCAGGCGGCCCTGCCAGTCGGGATACATCCCCACAGGCGTGGCGTTCACCAGTATGTCGCAATCCTTGAATGCAGCTATATCTGTGATCGGAAGCTGACCCTCCGCCCGGGGCGTACGGACGGCATTGCGCACGGATGCAGCGCCCATGGAGCGGGCGGCGGCAGCCACGGCCTTGGCGGCTCCCCCGGCTCCGAGTATGACCACTCCGGCATCCCGGAAATCCACGCTGGCGTGCCGTGCGAGCATGATGAAGCCATCGAAGTCTGTATTGTAGCCATACAGTTTGCCGTCCCGGTTCACTATGGTGTTCACGGCGCCGCTGCGGACTGCGGATTCGTCCAGCACGTCCAGATGCGGCATCACAGCCTGCTTGTAAGGTATGGTCACGTTGATGCCCCTGAAATCCCTTTCGCGAAGGAATCCGGGAAGCTCGGACGGGGCGAGTTCCCGCAGCTCATACGGGTCGGAAGAAAGCCTCCCGTGGATTTCGCGGGAGAAACTGTGGCCGAGGCGCTTGCCTATTAATCCGTATATCATTTTAGGTAGTCGGTTCCGAATCTTTGGGCAAGCTGGTCGCAGAGCACTATGGCCACGAGGCTGGACACCACAATGCAGACACGGCGGACTATGGCGGGGTCGTGGCGGCCGGTGACTTGCAGCGTGGCGGGCGACTGAGTGTCCATATCGACGGTCTGCTGAGGCTTTGAAATGGAGGGGGTAGGTTTCACTACCGCATTGAAAATAAGCGGCATGCCGTTGGATATGCCGCCATTGATGCCGCCGCTGCGGTTGGTGCTGGTGCGGACGGCACCGTCTTGCATGCAAAAAGCGTCATTGGCCTCGGAGCCGCGCATGCCCGCAAGGCTGAATCCGGCGCCGAACTCAATGCCCTTGATGCCGCCTATCGACAGCACCGCGTTGGCGATCACGCCCTCGAGGGAACTGAACCACGGCTCCCCCACCCCGGCCGGCAAGCCGCAGACCGCTGTCTGCACCACGCCGCCCACGGAGTCGCCGTCCGCCTTGGCTTCCATTATTCGCGCCTCCATCGCTTCACGGCAACCCGTGAGCACAGGGAAATCCATGGCGGACACCGTTTCAATCTCCCTCTTCAGCGCTGACGCGTCCACGTCGCTGAACGGCGCATCCTGCACCCCGGCGCACGACAGTATATGGGTGCCTACAGTAATGCCTTTGCGTCTCAGGGCTTCGGCCGCGATGGCGCCGGCCGCAACTATTCCGGCCGTGATGCGCCCGCTGAAATGGCCGCCGCCGCGCCAGTCCTCGAAGCCTCCGTACCTGACATGTGCCACGTAATCGGCATGGGAAGGGCGGGCAAGCAGATGCGAGCGCTCATAATCGGCACTCCGCACATTTTCGTTGGGTATTAGTATGCACACAGGAGCGCCGGTGGTGCAGCCGTTGAACACGCCGCTGACGATGCGGAAGCGGTCAGGCTCGCGACGGGCGGTATCGGCGGCACCTGAAGGCCGGCGGAGCGACAAACGGGCTGCGATAATCTCCTCGCTGACGGGTATGCCAGAGGCCATGCCGTCAAGCACGGCGACTATCATTTCTCCGTGCGACTCCCCTGCAAGGGTAAGGATCACGCTTGTGCCTATGCTGTTCTTCATTTGCGGGACTGTATTAACGATTCAAGTGAGGCCTGGTCGGCCCATTCGAAACGGAACGAGCCGGGAGTGTCCACACGCACGAGCTTGACGCGGCCACCGCTACGCTTCTTGTCGCGCACGGCGTAACGCATAAGCTCCTCTGTAGTAAAAGGATCGGAGACCGGGAGGGAGAATTTGCGCAGCAGGGCCTCGATGCGGGGCGCCGCCTCTCCTCCGGCCGTGTAGAGCATGCCTGCAGCCACTGCTTCGCCGTGGAAGAACGTCCCGGCGGAAGCCGCCTCGATGGCGTGCCCGACAGTGTGGCCGAAATTCAGCACCGCCCGAAGGTCCTTCTCTTCGGGATCCTGCTCCACAACCGAAATCTTTATGCGCAGTGCGGCGGCTATTATTTCCGGTAGCAGGGGCGTGATGTCCGGGCTTTCTTCCAGCAGCCGGAACAGGGCGGCATCGCTTGTGGCGGCCATTTTCACCACCTCGGCAAGGCCTTCGGAGACGAGCCTCGGGCTGAGGGTCGAAAGCGTCTGCGGGTCTATCAGCACTGCTGCAGGATGATGGAACGCCCCCACTATATTCTTGACTCCGTGGAAGTTGACGGCCGTCTTGCCGCCCACGGAAGAATCCACCTGGGAGAGAAGTGTAGTGGGCACGTTATAGTAATCTATGCCTCTCTGGTAGCAGGCGGCGGCGAAACCGGATATGTCGCCCACCACTCCGCCGCCCACGGCCACCACGGCGTCGCGGCGCGTGAATCCGCAGTCCAGCAGGGCCGAGAGTATGGCTTCGAAATGCTTCAGGTCCTTCGCCCCCTCACCCTGCGGAAGCACCAGCAGGCTCCCCTCCGCGCACTGGGACAGGACGGCCTGCGGATAAGCTTCCGGCACGCCTTCGTCCGTGACCACCAGCACCTTGCGCCGCAGGTCGAAGAGGCGGCCGGCTTCGGAGAGCAGGCCGTTGCCTATGTGGATGTCACAAGCTATTCCGCCGGAATGGAACTGAAGGGTCATGTCTCAGATTTTCAGGCTCTTGTAGGCGCCTACCATCTTCAGCCTGTCGCACACGGTCTCGAGCTGGCGCAGGAGGTCCTGTCCGTTTTCGGTCCCGACGCTACCTTCCAGTTCTGCGAAGAAATAGTGGTTCCAGAGGGGACCGGCCACAGGACGGCTGTGAAGGCTGCTCATGTTGAAGCCATGGGAACCTATGATATTCAGTATCTTGGCAAGCGCGCCGGCTTCGTTGCGCACAGTGAACACCAGTATGAAGTGCTCGCCTTCGGTCTCGGGCTGCGTGCTCCTGTTGCGGGCGCGGGAAAATACCGCGAAACGGGTGGTGTTGGCCACCGCAGAGTTGATGTTGGGCTCCAGCACCTCAAGGCCGTACATGGCGGCCGTCTGGCGGGAAGCTATCGCGCCGATGGTCTTGTCGCCCGCCTCAGCCACCTGCTTTGCCGCTGCGGCAGTGTTGGAGAACTCCCTGGCTTCAAGGCCACGGTCCGTAATGAAACGGGCGCACTGGGCAAGCGCCTGGGGGTGGCTCAGGACCGTGCGTATGTCTTCGGGGCGGGCGCCCGGGATGCCCAGAAGGTTCTGGGACACGTCCAGCTCAAGCATCAGGTTGATGTAAAGGCTGCCGTGGAAGGTAAGGTCCATCACGCCTCCCACGTCGCCTGCGAAACTGTTCTCTATCGGCAGCACGGCGGTGTCGGCGTCACCCTTCTCGCATGCCTTGTAGGCACTTTCGAAATCGGGATAAGGCAGGATGTCGGCTTCCGGGAACACGCTTTCGGCGGCAATGTGCGCAAAAGCACCCGGCACGCCGCAGTAGGCTATCTTCATCCCGTTCATCAGGCGCCCCTGGTAGGCTTTCGATATCTTCATCATGTCCCTGAGGAACAGGACGTAGTATTCCTGGATGGCGGGGTCGGAGATGTTGTCCGTGTTGTTTGCTATCACCCGCGCCTCCTGGGCGGCGTCAAGTATGGGGAGACCGTTGCCTTTCTTGTAGTCCAGCACTTTGCCGGCCAGCCTCATCCTCTTCTCGAAGAGGACGGCCATTTCCTTGTCTACTGCCGCGATACCCCGGCGGGCTTCTTCCAATTCATTCATATCCTACAGTAAAAAACGCGGAAGCTTTCGGGCCCCGCGTCCTTGATGGTTGCGCGCAGGCCTACTGTTCAGGCTCGAACATATCCTTACCAACTCCGCAGAGGGGGCAGAGCCAGTCTTCGGGAAGTTTGTCGAAAGGGACTCCTTCGGCGGCCTCGTCATAGACATATCCGCAAACTGTGCAAACGTATTTCATATCAATAGTGTTTATATCCTTGCAAATATAATCAATCTCGGCCACAATTCAAACGGCCGGGCGGCCCGGCTCCGCCAAAATGTCGCAAATACTGACAAAATGTCTTGATTTTCAGGTAGTTACAGCCATTTTTAGGACAAAAAGTACAAAAATGTCATGTGGTCCCGGTTTTGATATAAGTTTAATCGTTCCGCGACTTGCGCGGGACCTTGAAACAACAATGACTTTTAAAATATAGGAGGTTTTATTATGTATCCAGTAGTCAGAAGGAACCAGACTTGGCTTCCAAGCATCTTCAGCGATCTGTTCGATGATGATTTCAACGTAATGCCGGCAAGGCAGTTCGCTTCCCCGGCCGTGAACATCAAGGAATCCGAAAAGGAATTCAAGATTGAGATTGCAGCTCCCGGAATGACCAAAGAGGACTTCAGTGTCCGTATCGACAACGACGACGAGCTCGTGATCGCCCTCGAGAAGAAGAACAAGAAAGAAGAGAAAGACGATAAAGGCACCAACTACCTTCGCCGCGAATTCTCCTACACTTCCTACCACCAGAGCTACACGCTTCCCGAGAACATCGACCTCGACAACATCGTAGCCGAAATGGTGAACGGAGTGCTCAACATCACCCTTCCCAAGAAGGTCGAAGAGAAGAAAGTCCCCGCTTCCCGCCACATCGAAGTCAAGTAAGTCACTAGATGACTGATTCTTAGCCGGCAGTATTTCCTGCCGGCTTTTTTTTGGCAAAATAATTGCTTAACTTGTCGGCTAAACGATAGCTTATGAAGCGTGTACTACCTGCCCTGCTGATTGTTTCCGCAGTTCTGTGCGGATGCAACAAAGACATAATATCCTATACGGAAGACCCCGTGGACACGTCCGCCTCGGCCAACAAGGATCCCGATGAGGCCCTGGGCGAGAAGGATTCGATAGACGACGTCGCATTCGACCGCACCATCACTGTCACCTGGACCGAATCCGGAGCCAGCGTGGAAGGCGACGACACCGGCATAGTCAAAGTCAGCGGCACCTTCGTAACCACCGACAACAGCAACAGCCAGGACATAATACGTTACCGCCTTGGCGGAACTTGCTCCAACGGCTGCTTCAAGCTCTACAGCGCCCGCAAGCAAGCCATTGTGATGCAAGGGCTTAACCTCACCAACAAAAGCGGCGCCGCCATCAACAACCAGAGCCGCAAGCGCACCTTTGTGGTGCTCGAAGGTGAGAACAGGCTCGCCGACGGCCCCACCTACTCCGGCACGCCAAGCACCGAGGACGAGAAAGCCGCGTTCTTCAGCGAAGGCCAGCTGGTATTCAGCGGCAGCGGCTCCCTCACCGTCACGGCCACAGGCAAGGCAGGCATCACTTCCGACGACTACCTCCGTTTCATGGGCCCCCAGAGCGTGAGCGCCACTTCCACCGCCGGACACGCATTCCGCGGCAAGGACGCGATCATGATCGATGACGGCATCATCAAGGCAAGCGCCTCAGCCGACGGCAAGAAAGGCCTCACATCGGACGGCGCCGTGACCATCAACGGCGGCACCATCGACATCAAGGTGAGCGGCGGCACGCTCACGGAACAAGTGACCACGAACGGCTCCACCACCACGGAATACACCGGTTCCGCCGGCATAAAGGCAGATTCCACCTTCGTGATGACCGGCGGCGTGCTCACCGTGACCAACTCCGGCCAGGGCGGCAAGGGCATCACCGGCGACCAGAAGGCCTTTTTCGAAGGCGGCACCGTGAAAGTCACCGTCACCGGCAGTAATCTGAGCAGCACAAAAGCTCCGGGAGGCGGTCCGGGCTGGCCTGGCGGAGGTCCAGGCGGCCCCGGCGGCAGCTCCAACAACCTCAAGTCTGCCAAAGGCATCAAGTTCGACGGAGACGTGGTCGTGAGCGGCGGAACCATCGAAGTCTCCGCAAGCAGCCACGAGGCCTTCGAGACAAAGGGCACGCTCAAGGTGACCGGCGGCACGCTCTATGGCTACTCCACCGCAGACGACGCCATCAATTCAGCCGGCGACATGACCCTATCCGGCGGCTTCGTGTCCGGCTGGTCCCCCGGCAACGACGGCATCGATGCCAACGGCAACCTCTACGTGGACGGCGCCTGCGTGTATGCAGTATCCACGAAGGGCTCCCCCGAAGTGGCCTTTGACGCCAACACCGAAGGCGGCTATAAACTCTATGTCAAAAGCGGCACGCTCATAGCGGTGGGCGGCCTCGAATCCGGCTGCGTCATCACCGGCAGCGCCTACAGCGCCAGCAACTGGTCCAGAAACGCCTGGCACACTCTCTACGACAACAGTTCCAATGCAATAATCTCCTTCATGACACCTGCTTCCGGCAGTTCCCTCGTGGTTTACTCCGGCGGCAAGAGCGTGACCCTCAAATCAGGCACCGCAGTCGAAAACGGCACAACCATCTGGGGCGGCAACGGCGCCACCGGAGGCAACGTGAGCGGCGGTTCCTCCGTCAATCTGTCAAGTTACTCTTCAAGCTCCCGCAGATAATGAAAAAGATACTTGCCGTAGCGGCCGCTTTGCTGCTGATACTTCCGGCTCTCAATGCACAGGAAGTCCAAAAGATCGACAAGAAAAACCTTGTCATCAAGGAATGGAACACCGACGCCAGGACCAACGCCCGCGTGCTTGACCACGTGACCACCTACAACGCCGACGGCAAGAAGGTGGAAGAGATTGAATACGGCGGCAACAACCGCCAGAAATGGCGCAAGCGCTTCGAATACGGCGCCGACGGCAAGGTGAGCCGCGAGCTGGTCTACGACGAATACAACAAGCTCTACGGCGTCAAGAAATTCACCTACAACGAATTCGGGCGCAAGCAGACCCAATACAACTACGACGGCAAGGGTAAACTCCAGACCATCAAGGTGTTCGAATACATTAGCGAAGATGCTTGATTCCGGGATCATAGAAGGCTTCTCTCCGGTGTCGCTCAGGGAAATGGATTCGGTCAAACTGATGAACCGCATCGACTCCAAGTTCCTGACCGACGAGAGCACCCTTGCCCGAATCCTTCTGGACGCCATGGCCAGGGGCTATATGGCCCTTGAGACCGAAGGCGGCAAGATAGCCTCCTACGACACCCTCTACTTCGACACACCCGGGCTCAAGATGTTCCTGGACCACCACAACCGCCGGCTTGTGCGCCAGAAGGTGCGCACCCGCGTGTACGTGGACTCCGGCCTTGCTTTCCTGGAAATAAAGCGGAAAAACAACCACGGCCGCACCCGGAAAAAGCGCATGGGCATACCCCGCGAAGAGTTTCATGACTTCAAGGCAGATGCCCGGGCCTGCGCTTTCCTTGCAGATAAATCAGATTACACGGCAGAGGGGCTGCTCCCATCCCTCGAAACCGTATTCCGCCGCATCACGCTGGTCGATCCTGCCAAGACGGAAAGGATCACAATAGACAGCAGCCTGGCTTTCAGGAACTGCCGCACGGGGCGGGAAGCTTCGCTGGGCGGCGGCATCATAATAGAAGTCAAGCAGGACGGAAGGGCTGAAAGCACGATGCGGCGCATACTCCTGGAACACAGGGTGAAACCGGTGCGTGTGAGCAAATACTGCATAGGCGTCACCCTCACCGACCCTGCCGTAAAAGCCAACCGCTTCAAGCCAAAGGTCCGTATGATTGAAAAACAAATAAAACTCAAGCTGATATGATTCTCCCCGTATTACAAGGCGGCTTCGATCTGGGCGACGAGAACGTGATCGACGTGCAGACCATCACCGACGCCATGATGACCACCGCCCAGAGCCTGACCGAACTCGGTATCAGGTTCCTGCTCAACCTGCTCGTGTGCTGGCTTCTGGTCCAGTTCTTCTACTACCCGAAGAGCCGCAGGCGCGACTACTACTTCACCTTCATGGTGTTCTCGTCTGCCATGCTGCTGCTCCTGTTCATGATGGGCAACGCCGAAGTGGGCGTGGGACTGACACTGGGCCTCTTCGCCATCTTCGGGGTCATACGCTACCGCACCGAGACCGTGCCCATACGGGAGATGACTTATCTGTTCATCATTATCGCCGTGGCCGCGGTCAACGGACTCTCCCCGCTCTACAAGCTGGCAGGACTGACCTCCGACGCGCCGCACTATGAGCTCTCGACCGGGTCCCTTGCCGTCCTGGGCGTGTCCAACCTTCTGGTACTGGGCCTCGTGTGCGCCCTGGAATGCGGTTCACGCAAGCGCACCGCAACCCGCCTGGTGCTGTACGACCGCATAGAGCTAATCGTACCGGAGAGGCGCTCAGAGCTGATTGAAGACCTCGAGAAACGCATAGGAGAAAAGGTCGAGGACGTGGAAATCGGCCATGTGGACTTCCTTCGCGACGCCGCCTTCATAAAGGTGCGGTACACCCTCGCCAAAGGCGCGTCTTCCAGCATCGGAGAATTGACAAAAGCCAAAGACTTCGCGCAATGAGACTGATACCCAAGCTATTAGCCCTTGCTTCCCTGATCACTGTGCCTGCGATTGCCGCATCGGGGCAGAGTTCCGTGAGCGCCCTGTCCAGCGACTTCCGCACCCGCACTTCGCTCGACCTGGACTGGAAACTGGCCAGGGGCCTGCATCTTGAAGCCGGCTACGAACTGCGTTCGGAAGACAACCTGGGCCGCCTCGACCGGCACCAGGCATCCGTGGGGCTGAGCTATAAAATCACCGACTGGATGAAGGCCGGGGCCTCCTACACCTATATCTACCACCACCGCAGCTCCGGGCCCTGGACTCCGCGGCACAGGCTGAGCGCCGACGTGACTTTTGCATATAAAGCCGGAGACTGGCGTTTCTCCCTGAAAGAGCAGCTGCGCCTTACCCACAAGACCGAGACCCTCAACCCATGCCAGGAAGTCCGGAATCCGCTGACGCTCAAATCCAGGCTGAAAGTACAATACAAGGGATGGAAGCCCCTGGAGCCATACGCATTCATCGAAGCCCGCAACATATTCAACGACCCCAGCTTCTCGGCCACATGGAGCACTACCAGCCAGGCTTTTGCGGACTATCAGTTCGGAGGCTACAACGATATGTACTTCAACCGCTTTCGCGGAGCAGTGGGACTGGAATGGAAAGTGTCGAAACATTCCGCATTCGACATCTATGCCATGCTGGACTATTGCTACGACAAAGATCTCGACGTGGACAGGACCGGAACTTACCTCAACAAACTGTCCTACAACCAGGCCTTCAACACCATTGCCGGAATCGGTTATAAGTTTTCCTTCTGAGCGGGAAAAGTGCTATCTTTGCATATTATGAGCAACACCACTTCATGGACCCGTGAGGCGTGGGTCGCCGCCGCAGATATTTACGACAGGATTCTTGAGCACCCTTTCATAAAAGAGCTTGCCGAAGGCACCCTCGCCACCGAAAAGTTCGACCGTTATCTTGCACAGGACGAAATCTACGTAGGAAACTACGGCCGCCAGATGTTCGAGCTGGCGGAACTAATGGACGATCCGGCCCAGCACGACATGTTCTATGAATTTGCCAAAGAGGGCATCGAAGGCGAAAAGGCCATGCACGCCCTGCTGATCGACCGGTTCGGAATAGACACGAAGGTACAGCCGTCGCCCGTCACCGCCGCCTACAACACCCACACCGAAGAAGCCATCCGCAGTGGCTCCAGGGAGCTTGGCCTGGCGGCCATGCTTCCATGCATGTGGGTGTACAACGAGGTCGGGCTGCATATCCTGCGCTCAGCTAAGCTGGACGGCAACCCCTACCGCGAGTGGATACAGGAATACGGCAACGAAGCATTCACCCAAGGAGTCCGCGAAGTGCTGAAGCTGGCGGACTGCTATGCAGAAGCAGCTGACGCCCAGACGAGGAAACGGATGACCTCGGCATACGTCGAAGCCACCCGTTTCGAATACCTTTTCTGGGACTACGGGTATTACGGAACCCGCTCTAGAAATTCTCTGCGGTAATCTCGAAGAAAGACTGGGGATGAGCGCACACAGGGCAGACCTGAGGGGCTGCCTTGCCCACCACGATGTGGCCGCAGTTGCGGCATTCCCACACCTTCACCTCGCTCCTGGCGAACACTTCCTGGGCTTCGATGTTCTTCAGGAGGGCGCGGTAACGCTCCTCATGGCGCTTCTCGATGGCGGCGACCATACGGAACTTGGCTGCAAGGGCCTTGAAGCCTTCTTCTTCCGCGGTCTTGGCGAAGCCCTCATACATGTCGGTCCATTCGAAATTCTCACCTGCAGCGGCTGCCGCAAGGTTCTCGGCGGTGGAGCCGATGCCTTCAAGCTCCTTGAACCAAAGCTTGGCGTGTTCTTTCTCGTTGTCTGCCGTCTTGAGGAAGATTTCAGCCATCTGCTCGAAGCCTTCCTTCTTGGCCACTGATGCGAAATAGGTGTACTTGTTCCTTGCCTGGGATTCACCGGCGAATGCCGCTTCCAGATTCTTCTCGGTCTGGGTGCCTGAATACTTGTTTGCCATATCTTATAAAAATTTTTCCTGCACCGCGCAGGTATCTGCAAATGTAACAATATTTATTAATTTTGCAGTATGAAACGGTGGTTTTATTTGACTATTGTCCTGCTCTTTGCCGCCGCCCATCTTGCAGCGGCCCAGGACAGCGTTATTTCCTCCGGCCGCTTTAGCTGGACGGATTTGGGGAAAGGAGCGCAATCGGCTTATATCCAGGCTGAACTGTTCGGTACCGTGCAAAGCATCTCAGTGATACGCTACCCTGAAAAGAGGCTGCACCTGCATGTAATAAACGACCCCGGAGCCGATGCGGACAGCACCAGCGCCCTGGCTGTCAGGCACAACGCCCTTGCAGCCGTGAACGGCAGTTATTTCAACGTGAAGACGCTCGTGCCTGTGACCTATGTCAAGGAAAAACGGCGCGTGGAAGGGCGCACCACCGTCCGGGAAACCTTCCGCACCGACGGCCTGCTGGCGGTCCGGGGGCATAAGGTGGACATCATCCGCTGCGACACCTTGAACTACGATGAGGCCACGAAACGGTGCCGGGACGTGCTCGCGGCAGGCCCTGTGCTGCTTATCGACGGCTGGGAAGCCCGCGACGAGTGGCCGGACCAGTCATTCTACACCAAACGTCATCCCCGCACCCTGATAGGCACCACCAACGACGGCTGGGTGTATCTCGTGGTCATAGACGGCCGCACGCCCGGCAAGGCAGACGGAGCGTCCATCCACGAGACCGCCCTCATAGCCCGCCTGCTGGGCCTGGACAATGCCATCAATCTCGACGGCGGCGGCTCCAGCACGCTCTGGACGAGGCCCGGGGGTGTGCTTTCCAACCCGTGCGACAACAAGCGCTTCGACCACGCCGGCCAGCGGCGCGTGCCGAACATAGTGATGATACGATAGTCCCTACAGAAGACTGCGAAGCTCCCGGGCCGCCTCCTGCGGTTCGGGAGCGCCGCATATAGCGCTGACCACGGCTATCCCGTCGATTCCGCAGGCCATGGCGCCGGCGGCCGTGGTGCGGTTCATCCCGCCTATGGCCACTACCGGATGCCTTGTCATGGAGGCTGCCTTCCTGAGGCCGTCAAGCCCGAACGGCGGCGCCGTATCGGTCTTCGTGGGCGTGCCGAACACAGGCGAGACGGCAATGTAATCGACGTCAAGCGAGTTCGCTTCCTCAACCTCCTCCAGGTTCTCCACCGACAGTCCTATGATTTTGTCCGGGCCGAGCAGGCGGCGGGCGATGTCGTACGGCATATCTGACTGGCCGATGTGCACACCGTCCGCATCGACGGCAAGGGCCACGTCCACCCTGTCATTAATTATCAGGGGCACGCCATAAGGCGCCAGAGTGCGTTTAAGGCTCAAGCCAAGCTCTATGAACTCCCTTGTGTCGAGCGATTTTTCGCGTAGCTGGACTATGGTGGCGCCGCCCTTGACGGCCTCCTCCACTATCCATTCGAGTCCGCGGCCGAGCGAAAGGGGCCGGTCGGTCACAAGGTAAAGGCGCAGTTGCTCGGGTGTCATTCGGAGAGGCTCAGTTCATCGATGAAATTCACGGCAAGGGAGCCGGTGCCCCTGGAGCGGGCGGCAGCAGCTTCGCCGGCCGTGCCCATCAGGTCCATTGCATGCACCGCCGCCTCGAAAGGAGGCATCACGGCTGCAAAGGCGGCGCAGATTGCGGAAGCGCAGCAGCCCATGGTCGTGACTTTGGCCATAAGGGGGCTTCCCTTGTGGATTTCGGCCTCGCGGGTGCCGTCGGTTATGTAGTCCACCGCTCCGCTCACGGCCACGACGGTGCCGTGCTCCGCGGCAAATTCCCTTGCGCAGCCGCGCGCTTTTTCGACCGGCTCCACACTGTCCACGCCCCTGGTCTTGCAGGCAGTGCCGTGGAGGACCATTATCTCGGAAGCGTTGCAGCGCACTATGGACGGATGGTATTTTGTGATCAGATCCACCGCCGTATCCGTGCGGGCCTTGCTTGCGCCTACGCCCACAGGATCAATTACCCAGGGCTTGCCCAGGCGCATTGCTGCGGCCGCGGCCTTGTGCATGCCGGCAATCTCGTCGTCGTCGAGGCATCCTATATTGATCACCAACGAGTCAGCAATGGCGAGGAGGTCGTCCATCTCCTTGTCGTAGAACGACATAATGGGTGATGCGCCGATTGCCAGAAGGGCGTTGGCATTGAAATTCATTGCAAGATAGTTGGTGATATTCACAACTATCGGAGTCTTGTCGCTGATTATCTTCATTTCTTCAGGTTGTAAAAATGGTTAACCGGGCCATGTCCGTGGCCGATAGAATATGAGGCGCCGCTGGCAATGGCGGCATGTATATACGCAGTGGCAGCCCGGGCTGCTTCGTCCAGACCGCAGCCCTGCGCAAGGAAGGAGGCAAATGCCGATGAAAGGGTGCAGCCGGTGCCATGGGTATTCGGAGTATGGATACGCTCGGAAGGAAGCTCGATTATGCGGTCCTCTTCGGCGTTGTAGAAAACGTCCGTCAGGCGTTCTTCGGTGAGATGGCCGGCTTTCATGAGCACGGACACGCGACCGCCCCCTGACAGCTTCCGGGCCACGTCCGGCAGGTCTTTCTGGGAGTCTATTTTCACGCCGGCAAGTATTTCTGCCTCAGGGACATTGGGAGTAATGACCCGCGCCAATGGCAACAGTTCTTCCTTGAGCACGGCTATGGCGGATTCTTCAATCAGCCGGTGCCCGGAAGTGGCCACCATCACAGGATCGAGGACTATATTCTTCTGGCCGCAGGCGGCAAGGACGTTCTTCACGGCGAGTATCACTTCCGCGCTGTGCAACATCCCAATTTTCACAGCATCGGCGCCTATATCGGAGAGTACGGCCTTTATCTGGGCCACGATAATCTCCACCGGCACCGGATGCACCGCCTCCACGCCGAGCGTGTTCTGCACGGTCACCGCAGTGATCGCGCTGGCCGCATACGAGCCGGTGGCGGAAATGGCTTTGATGTCGGCCTGTATGCCTGCGCCTCCGCCTGAATCGCTGCCGGCTATAGTGAGTACTCTTGGGTATTGTTTCATATCAAAAATGTGTGAATCCTTTGTATTCTTTATCAGTACCGTCCCATTTCAGGGCGTCCCCGGACGTGATGTACCCTATCCGGGTGCACCCTGGAGGGATAATGGTGCCCGGCGCGGCGGTGAAGAGCAATTCATAATCCTCTCCTCCTCCGGCCGCAAGCCCGGCGGCATCCCATCCCCGTTGTGCACAGACATGCTTCAGGCTTTCGGAGAGCGGAAGGAGGCGCACGTCCACCACCGCCCCGCAGCAAGACGCATCAAGTATGTGCCGGAGGTCGGAAGCTATGCCGTCGGAAATATCCATCATAGCGTGCACACCATTCAGCGCTGCAAGGGCAATGCCTTCCCGGACCCTTGGCTCGGGACGGTAGTGGCGTCCGAGAAGGTATGCTTCATGTGTGCCCGGGATATGGCGGGAAGCGTCGTTCTCAAGCACCAGCTTCAGCCCTGCGGCAGAATCGCCTAGCGTGCCGGTCACGCACACCAGGTCTCCCGGGCATGCACCGGAACGCTTCACCGCGGTTCCGTGCAGGCATGAGCCAAGCACCGTGATGTTTATGAAAAGTTTGTCCGGCGAAGCCGAGGTGTCGCCCCCGAGGAGCGCCACGCCATGCCGCCCGGCCAAATCCATGAACCCCGCAATGAAACGCTCCACCCAGCCGCTGTCTATCCTGCCCGGCAGGGCAATCGACAGGAAAGCGGATTCCGGCGTGCCGCCCATGGCTGCTATGTCGCTGATGTTCACGGCCGCCGACTTCCATCCAAGCGCCTCGGCCGGAATGTCGTCCAGCAGGAAATGCCTGTCTTCGACGAGCAGGTCTGTGGTCACCAGGGTGTCATAGCCGGACATCTGTGGCAAAACGGCACAATCGTCGCCTATACCGCAGACTCCGTCAGGTATTCTGTCTTTGACGGCGTCGCTTATACGCCCGATAAGATCGAATTCTCCTATATGTGACATTTACAGTTTTTCTGGAATTTCGTGGACCCGGAGTATGTCGGCGCCTCCTTCTATGGCCAGACGGTGGGCAACGTCGTTGCGGCCGCAGGTGAAGCGTTTGTCGGCGGCTCCGATAAGTATGGGACGGCCGAACACTTTGAGTTCCTGCAGGCGCCGGAGGATTTCCCAGTTCTGGGAGCTGGTCTTGGCAAAGCCCAGGCCGGGGTCAAGTATCCAGTCGGCGATACCGCATTGCTCAGCCTGCCTGGCAAACTTTTCGAAATAATTGACAAGTTCAGCAATTATTCCATGGGGATAATCCGCAAGGGAATCCATCGTGCGGGGGTTGCCGCGTTTGTGCATGGCAACGTAGGCCAGGCCGAGTTCTCCGACGGTCCCGAGCATCCCGGGATCATCCTCCCCTGCCGATATGTCATTGACAATGAAGGGCCCCGCCACGTCATAAGCCCTCCTTACAATCTCCGCCGACGTGGTGTCTATTGATATCCTGAGGCCATCGGGCAGCTGCCTGGCAAAGAGGCGAAGGACAGGTTCAAGACGGCTCCACTCTTCTTCGACCGGCACGTCAGACGCTCCGGGACGGGTGGACACGGCACCCAGGTCAATTATGGATGCGCCTTTGGCCGCAAACGCCGAAGCACGTTCCAGGGCTTCGGCCGGATAACGCTCCCTTTCTTCATCCCACACTCTGCTCGGAGCGAAGAATGAATCCGGAGTGAGGTTGATTATGCCCATCCACTGCACCATAGCAGTACAAATATGATAAAAAGTTTTAAATTTGCGGATATGTTACGCGAAGAAACGGTATTCGGGCCCATCAAAAGCCGGCGGCTGGGCAGTTCGCTCGGAATCAACCTGCTCCCGACCAAAGGCAAAATATGCAATTTCGACTGCATCTATTGCGAATGCGGCTGGAATGCCGACGGCCGGGACGACACCACCCTCCCCAGCGCAGCCCGCGTGCGCTCCGCTCTTGAAGACAAGCTCTGCGCCCTGATGCTCGAAGGCACCCCGGTGGACTCCATCACCTTCAGCGGCGACGGCGAACCCACCCTCAACCCCGAGTTCCCGCGCATAATCGACGACACGCTCCGCCTCCGCGATACATTCTACCCGTCAGCAAAAGTGTCGGTGCTGTCGAACGCCACCCGCGCCCATGTGCCGGAAGTGTTCGAAGCGCTGCGCAAGGTGGATAATCCCATCATGAAGATAGACGCACCCACGGACGTCCTCGCGGCTCTCATCAACCGGCCCGCTCCCGGATACAGCGTGAAGCGGGTAGTGGATGCGCTGCAGAAGTTCGACGGGGACTTCATACTCCAGACCATGTTCCTGAGATCCAACGGGTTCGACTCAGGAGCCCCGGAAGTGCTGGTGCCGTGGATGGACATAGTCCGCACGCTGCGGCCGCGCATGGTGCAGGTCTACACTATCGACCGTCCCGCTCCCATGCCGGGTCTGGAGAAATACACCACTGATGAAATGAAAGCCCTCGTCCGGCCGCTGCTAGACGAAGGCTTCAATATCCAGTTCAGGTAATACCCTATTCTTCCGGGAGATACATGGGATCCCAGGCCGGAAGCATTATCGGCTTCTGGTCCAGCATCGCCATGACGTCGGCGGGCACGAAACGTTTCTCCACCACGAGACGGAACATATAGTTGTCGAACCACTCGTCCGTCATGATAATGTTGCCCTTGTAGCCGCTGGCGGCGCCCCAGCTGTTCTCCACCATCCATTTGCAAGGCACGCCGTCCCTGAGGTCAACGGCAATGAGAGTCATGGCATGGCTGGAGCCGCTCGCGTGCGTACGTATGCGTTCGCTCTTGTCCATGGTGAACTCCACGCCGAGCAGAGATTCGTAATCGAAATTATTCAGGTCGGCCACGCCTTTCTTGCGGTCGAGGAATTTGCCCACGTCGCAGCTGAAATACATGGCCACGTCCGCCTTTATGGACGCGATGGCCATTTCCTTGATGCGCTCTATGGGGAGATTCACGTACAGCCAGTTCTGGCCGTCATACATGTGGCGGTCATACTGGATTTCATAGACTTTGCCGTATTCGCGGCTGGGGTCGTTCATCAGCATCACGTAGCCGCCTTCGAGGTCGTAGCCGAGGAGTTCCTTGTAGAACTGCACGGGCGTGACCGTCCTGCCCTTCCATTCGAATTCGGCAGGAGGCACGCCGAGGCACAGGGCCAGCACGTGGTACACATCCTTGAGCATCGCAACCTTTTCCTTTTCCAGCAGGGCCTTCACCGACTCGGCATGCTTGCCTGCCTTGGAGACGTTGCGGGGGGCGTTGATCATGCCCTGCTCCCACATGTCACGCAGTTTCAGGCCGTCCTGGCGCAGCAGGTTACTCATGTGCGTGCGCATTTGGGCGGTGCCGTTTGCGACCGCCGTCTCAGGCATCACGTCCGCCGGCACAAGGCCGTACTTAGTGACCAGGTTGGCTACCCCGGTGAAGGTGCCGCCGTCCCCGATGGGATGGGAAAACAGCCAGTCCACTTCACGGGAATCCAGAGGCTGCGTACGGGTGTCTATCACGGCCTGGAGGAACAGGTTGGCCTTTTCCAGCTGGTCCCAGAAGAAGCAGTAGTTCTGGCTGAACTGGAAGTCGCCCAGGTCGTGCTTGCTGATAGCGGCTGCGCGAAGCACGTTGAGCCCGGTGAACAGCCAGCATCGGCCGCTGGATTTCTGGTCGGTGATGCCGCGGGTCTTCACCCTGTCGCTGAAGTGGGTGTCGATCATCGCCGCGTTTTCGGCATTGACGGCCAGGGTGTTCAGCGGAGTCTGGCCTATGGCGTTGCGCAGGGCCTTGTCGGCGCTGCTGCCGCTCCATCCGGTGCTGATTTCGGAGAGCATTTCGGGGGTGATGCCACCAGGGGCCTGTGCTGCTGCCGCGATGCTGATCAGCGTCAGCGCAAGTGTCAGTCTGAGTCTCATTTGCGTATTATTATCCTTTCGATGCGGCGGGGCACCGAGGTGAGTATTTCGTAAGGTATGGTCCCGAGTATGCCGGCGATTTCGCTGACCGTGGGGTCCGAGCCGAAAATGGTCACGGTGTCGCCCGGCTCGCAGGGTATGCCGGTCACGTCCAGCATGCACATGTCCATGCAGATGTTGCCGATGGTCCTGGCCCGATGCCCGCAGACGCTGAAACTGGCGTTTCCGCAGCCCAGGTGCCTGTTGATGCCGTCGGCGTAGCCCACCGGTATGGTGGCGATACGGGTGCCTTCCGGAGCCACGATGCCGTGCCGCCCGTAGCCTATGGTGCCGCTGCTCAATGTCTTGATTTGCAGGATTTTTACCTTAAGGCTCGCGACCGGGGCCAGGTGGACCTGGGGCAGCGAACTGATGCCGTAGATGCCTATACCCAGTCGCACCATGTCGTGCTGGAACTGCGGGAAACGCTCTATGCCGGCGGAGTTGAGCACGTGCCACATGGGCCTGTATCCTATGGCTTCGCCGATGGAGGCGGCACCCTGTTCGAAGAGGCGTATCTGGCCAAGCGTGAACTCGTCCTCCGACGGGTCCTCGGCGGCTGCAAGATGGGAATAGACGGAACTCACCCGCACCTCTTCGTGTTCACTGAGGAAACTGGTCAGTGCCGGGATCTCTTCGGGCATGAAGCCCAGCCGGTGCATGCCTGTGTCGAGCTTGATATGGACGGGGAAGCCTTTGATGCCGCGGGCCCTCAGCGTGTCACATAATGCGCTGAGGGTGTAGAGGTTGGGGATTCCGGGCTCCAGCTTGTAATCTATTATTTCCGGGAAGAAATCGGTGCCGGCGGTAAGCACGAGAACGGGCAGGGACACGCCGGCGCGGCGCAGCTCCACTCCTTCGACCGGAAGCGCAACCGCAAGGTAATCAGCACCTTCCTGCTGCATCATAGAGGCGAACTCCACGGCTCCGTGGCCGTAGGCGTTGGCCTTCACGAGCACGAGCAGTTTGGTGGCCGGCTTGAGCAACGACCGGAAGTAGCGGTAGTTGCGGCGGGCGGCAGGAAGGCTGAGCTCCAGGCGTGAAAAATCGTTCTCTCCCGGCATGGTCGCTTATTTATGGCTTTCGACGAGCAGTTCGCCAAGTTCGGCCACGTCCCTGACTATGAAGTCAGGAGCGTAGAATTCAGGGGTCACGCCGCGGGCCTCGCAGGCCTTTTCGTCGGCAGCCACCTCGAGGGCGGTCTGAAGCGTGGTCTCGCCGCTGAGCACGAGGCAGCCGACGGCAGAGGCGTTATGTGCCATCGCAGTGTCGGTGTAGATGCGGTCGCCGGCCATCAGTATTTCTTCCGGCTGAAGACCGTGACGCAGACGTATGCCGTCCAGCATCGTGGGATCGGGCTTGCCGAGCACTATGTCCGGCTTGCGCCCGGTGGCGTGCTCAATGCATTTCTGGAGCGAACCGCAGTCCACGAGCACCGTGGGCTGGTCGGTAGGGCACACGCGGTCGGGGTTGGTGGCCACGTATGGAATGCCCTGGGACGCCCACCACGAAGCCCGGCAGAGGCGGGAATAGACAAGCGTGGGATCGAAGGCCACCACGAGCACGTCGGGGCGGTCGTCGGCGCTGTCTTCGCAGGATTCGAATCCCGCTTTTTCGAACTGGGTGATCATGGACGGGGTGCCGAGCATGAAGAGGCGTTTCGCTTCCGGCCACTTGCGCTTTATGTAGTCAATGGCGGCAAGGGACGTGGTGTACATGTTATCCTCCCCCGCTTCTATGCCCATTCCGGCAAGTTTCTTCAGGTAGTCCGCCACCGACTTGGTCGGGTTGTTGGTCAGGAAAGAGTAGCTTATGCCGGCCTTGGTGAGCTTGTCCAGAAAATCTATGGTGTATGGGAAAATGTTGTTGCCCAGGTAGATGGTGCCGTCCATGTCGAGGGCCACGTGTCTGACCCTTGACAGTTTGGCGCGCTGCTCCGCGCTGAGTGTCTTGTTGTAGTTATCCATTATTCTGCGAATGCTACTATTTCACCTTTGACTACGTCCTTTCCCTGGGGAGCGGTGACGGCAACGATGCGGCCCGGTGCGGCAGATATGATTTCCTCCATCCCGTACCAGGTCTGGACATAGCCGCATGGGGCGCCCGCTTCCACCCTGGTGCCGGCCACAGGAGCCGCCGAAGTGTCTTCGACGTCTATCTGCCATAGCAGCTTGCCCTTGGCAGGAGCCTGCAGGGGGATGGCCTTGGGATATTTTTCCATGTACTTGTCTATGTCGAATGCGGGCATCTCGACGACGGGGCGCTTGACGGTGATGGGCGCTCCTGCCTTGGCTTTGAGTTCCTCCAGGTCGTGCTCGAAGCGCTCTTTCGCTATACCGCTCCTGTAGTCGCGGTACTGGCGCTCGTGCATGGCCATTTCGAAGAGTTCCTCGTCGTCCTCGCCGAAATCCCAGCCTTCCTGCTTCATCATCTCCCGGAACTTGGGAAGCTCGTCTGGATATTCGTCCTGCGGGTTGCCGGTGTAGAATTCGAATCCCTTTTCCCTGGCGAGTTCGATGATTTCGGGAGCGAGGGGGCCCGGAAGCTTGCCCATCTTGCCGAGTATCATGCCCCAGGTGTCCTTGTCGATGGTGCTGAAGCGCGGCTTGCCCTGGGCCATGGCAAAGAGGTTCATCAGGGCGGTGTTCTTGACATACTGGCTGAACGGGGTCACGAGCGGCGGGTATCCGAGGCGGGGCCACACGTATTCGACCTCGCTGAAGAGCCGGACCATAAGGGTGTCGATTGAACTCTCAGGCTTGCCTGACGCCTTTTCAGCGGCGTTGATCGCGGCTTTGAAGCCCTGCAGGTCGGCCATCATCGAGCCCATCATGCCGCCGGGCAGGCCGCAGCCCACGAGCAGGGATGTCATCCTGGCATTGCTGGGATTGATCCAGTAGCCGAGGAAATCGTCGATGAATTCCTGGGTCAGGGCACGGACCTGCATATACGCGTCCATGTTGATATCCTTGACCAGGAAGCCGTCGGCGCGGAGCATCTGCTGGATTGTGATCACGTCCGGGTGGACCTTGCCCCAGGAAAGGGGCTCCACTGCCACGTCGAGGTAGTCGGCGCCGGCCCGGGCTACTTCAAGCATCGAAGCCGTCGAGAAACCGGGGCCGGTGTGACCGTGATATTGGACCTTGATGTGAGGATACTTTGTCTTTATTTCCTTCACCAGTTCTCCTAGCACGGACGGACGGCCCACTCCGGCCATGTCCTTGAGGCAGATTTCGTCGGCGCCGTAATCGACCAGGTGCCGGACCACGTCCATGTAGTATTCAACCGTATGGACCGGGGAATGGGTTATGGAAAGAGCCGCCTGGGATATCATTCCGGCTTTCTTGGCGTATTCGACGCTCAGCTTGAGGTTGCGGTGGTCGTTGAGGCCGCAGAAGGAGCGCGCTATGTCGGTGCCCTGGGCTTTCTTGACCTTGAACATCAGCTCGCGCACGTCGGCCGGCACTGGGTTCATCCTGAGGGCATTGAGGCCGCGCTCAAGCATGTGGGTCTGGATTCCGGCCTTATGGAAAGGGGCCGTCCACACGCGGACCGAACGGTTGGGGTTCTCGCCGTAGAGCAGGTTCACCTGTTCGAAGGCGCCGCCGTTGGTCTCCACGCGGTCGAAGCATCCCATGTCGATAATAGCCGGCGCCACACGGACAAGCTGGTCCGCCCTGGGCTGATATTTGCCTGACGATTGCCACATATCCCGGTAGACAAGGGAAAACTTTATTTCTTTAGCCATAGCTTTCTTAAAAAATTCGAATCACAAATATAATAATTATTGCGGGATTCTTAAAGAATCGTAAAAATGTGAAGGCGCCGGCGGTTTTCTTTTGGCAGGCTTGGCCTGGAAGCGTAACTTTGCAGGGCGTTTTCATAATTTAAGTTTAGTTATTGTGGTGGGAGGGTGGGCATTCAAACTATGAAGATCAAAGATTTGTGCGAGGCGGAAAGGCCTCGGGAAAAACTGCTGGGGAGAGGTCCGGAGGCTTTGGCTGACGGCGAGCTGCTCGCCATCCTGCTACGCACCGGGCGCAGCGGGGAAAGCGCGCTTGAGCTGGCCGAGAGGCTGCTCGACATGGTCGGCGGCAAGCTCTCGGGGCTGTTCGCCTGCGATGCAGACTACCTGGCTTCCCTGCCCGGCGTCGGCGCGCCCAAAGCCGCCGCCCTGCTCGCTGCATTCGAGCTTGGCCGGCGCTTCATGCAGGAATCGGACAGTCCCGGAGAAAAGATCAAGCATCCCAGGCAGATCTACAAGCGCATGCTGCCCCGCCTCAAAGGCCTGAAGCACGAAGAATGCTGGCTTATCCTCCTGGACGGCAAATGCACTATCAGGCGAATCCAGAAAATGACTGTAGGCGGAGCCGCCGTGACCATTATCGACATCCCGTCAATCCTCGGGAAAGCCGTCCACAGCGGCGCCAAATACATAATCCTCGTCCACAACCACCCCAGCGGCTCCCCCACCCCCAGCATCTCCGACATCCGCGAGACCGCCTCGCTCCGCGAGGCCTGCACCGCCTGCTCCATCAAACTTTTGGACCACATTATCATCTCGGATGATCATTTTTACAGCTTTGATGAAGAAAAAATGTTTTGAAATAAAAAAAAGTTCTTATATTTGCAATCCCGAACGGGAAACACGGGGTATTAGCTCAGTTGGTAGAGCGTTTGAATGGCATTCAAAAGGTCAGGAGTTCGATTCTCCTATGCTCCACGGAAGCGATTGATAATCAATTGATTATCAATCGCTTTTCTTTGCTACGCATAAAAGAGGCATGAAAAGTGACTACAAAGTGGCTACATTTGTCCACCGAAAGTATATTAGAGTGTCGGTAA
>JAFZVQ010000051.1 GCA_017617715.1 Bacteroidales bacterium
CCATTTTTGTCGAAAAGACCAAGTATAACGCCTTGCAGGCGGTCTTTTCTACAAAACCGCCAGGCTCTATGGATTGCCTAACAGAACAAAAAAGGCGTCCTAAAACAAGTGTATCCATCCTACTTTTTGTCCAGGTGACCGAAAAATTGATTACCTTTGCATCAGCGAATTGTTCTTATAGATAGGGAACAAAAAGAATACAGACATCTAGCCTCTAAATGGATGTCTGTTTTATTTTCCAAAGACCCTTAACCGAGGGGAGGTACTGAATGCAAGCCTCGATAGTTCTCTCACCCTATCTAATAATAATTCGCCAATGAGAACTCATCTGACGCTGATTCAACTCTCCATTGGAGTGGAGGATGTGAGATTTGTCCGGGTAAGGGCGTACAAACGCTACCGCTATGGCAAACTTGAGATAGTTCGGAGTCACTACCGAAGGTATTAGAGGTACCTGAGATAGTTCACTTCTGAACTGTGCCGCGAGGCACTTCTACTCTATCCCCTCGGTTATTTATTACCGATGAGGCCCCTGGGGGTGAGGCCGCAATATCTGCCTTCTACAACAATTAATGCCGTCTCGGCCCTTTCCGGAAGGCCTCGAGACTGCATAATTCATCGCCTGGCCGTTATTTTGCGGTCTCGTCCTTTTTTCGGACAGATTGATTATCTTTGTAAGTCATGAGTCAATACAAACAGGAACCAAGTGAAAAGGATCTTGAGGATGCCGTAAAATTCAGGGCCGACATCCATAAAGAGGCTTTGGGGAAGATAAGGCTGGTCAAACCAGATATCGATTCCGTCATAGATCCATATCGTGTGGAGGACTATTTTCAATGGAACTGGGAATATCCTGGCGCGTGGTATCTCTACGTGGCGATTCCTGAAGGTTATAGAAGCAGGGACGCCTTTGTTCAGTTTCTCGTCAAGAACACACTTGACCATTATTCGGGACGATAGGGGAAGAAACAATGGTAGTCCGCACAATAATTACCGGCGCGACCGGCAGTATGGGCGCGGCCGCCTGCGAGGCGCTGGCTGCGAAGGGCGTAGCCGTGCTGATGGCCTGCCGGAACATCAAAAAGGCGGAGGCGGTACGCGACGGCATCCTTTCCCGCTATCCGGCGGCTGATATTGAGATACGGCAGCTGGACCTCTGCTCGATGGCGTCTGTGCGGGAGTTTGCCGAATCCGTGGCGCCGGGCAGTGTGGACGCAATTTTCCACAATGCCGGGGCCATCTCCCGGAGATACGAACTGACCGCCGACGGATTGGAGAAGACGTTCAGTACCAATTACTTCGGGCCGTGGCTGCTGACCAGCCTGCTGCTTTCCAAGATGCCGCAGGACGCCCGTATCGTGTCTATGGTTTCTCTTTCCTGCCGCTACGTTACGCTATGCGAACACGACCTGCAGCCCACCGAGAAGGACTTCAGCCAGCTGGGCAGCTACGCCCGTTCCAAGCGTGCGCTGCTTTCATTCTCTCTGGAACTCGCCCGCCGCAACCCCGGCTTACGCGTTAACCTTGCCGATCCGGGCATCGTTGCCACCGGTCTGATAGACCTGGGCCACTGGTTCGACCCTCTGACGGACTTCCTTTTCAAGCCCTTCTGCAACAGTCCTGAAAAGGGCGTACAGCCGGCCCTGAGGGCGCTTGAAGCATCGCAGACCAGCCCCCGGTATTATGTGGGCAAGGGTGCTAAAACCATTCCCGGCCGATATCTTACCCCCGAGCTGGACGCAAAGATATGGGCAGGGACAGAAGCTGTACTTTCCGAATAATCAGCCCCGCATCACCAGACGGCGTGCTACCACGTTTCGGCCAGCTTCAGGCCTTCGGCGATGCAGGCTTCGACCTTTTCCTCTATCTGACCGGGACTGCTGTAGTCCATGTTTTGGGCGGAGATGGTGGTGAGTTCGCCCAGGTTCCACAGGGTGCCGAGGGCGTTCAGGTACGGCGTTGCCTGCTCGCGCGGGCTGCCGGTGGAAATGTCCATCCCGCGTGTCGTTATATATAGCAACTTTGGGGCTTTGCAAAGGCCGACGCAGGTTTTGCCGGTGTCGGTGAATGTGACGTCGAACAGGGACGTCTGCTCGAAGAAGCACTTCAGGATTGCCGGGAAACTCATGTCCCAGAAGGGGGCGACTATCATGATGCGGTCGGCTTTGGCAATGTTGTCTGCGGCCTCCAGGGCCCAGGAGGGGACCTCGCCTCTTGTGCGCCCGGCGTATAGCTCCGGGGTCAGCGGCACGATGCCGTCCATTTCCGGCAGGTCATAACGTATCGTTTCGTAACGCTTGGAAAGGGCTTCGATGACGGGCTCCGCGATGCGGAGGGTGCGGGAATCGGCCTGACGGACGCAGGCGTTGATGACTACGAGTTTCATATGAGCACAAATATACGATTCTTTGGACGAATTTACGTATCTTGCCGGCAATAAGAATGTGAGGCAATGAGAGTTTTGTTCGTTTGTCACGGGAATATATGCCGAAGCGCGATGGCGGAGTTCATCCTTAAAGCTATGGCGAAGGCCAAAGGCATTGAACACCAATACTATATCGAGTCCGCGGCGGTCTCTGCGGAGGAGATAGGGAATCCTATTTACCCACCGGCCAGGCGCTGCCTGAATCAGCACGGCGTGTGGTTCGACCCAGGCAAACGCGCCCGTCAAGTCACTCGGGCGGACTACGGCCGCTTCGACCGTATCATATGTATGGACGATTCGAATCTCCGCCTCATTAAACGGATCATTCCTGACGATCCGGAGGAAAAGATTCACCTTATGATGTCCTATGTCGGCATCAGTCGCGATGTGGCGGACCCTTGGTACACGGGAGATTTCGAAACGACCTTCCAGGACCTGCTGGAGGGTTGCGAGGCGTTTATTAAGGTCGAGACGGCATTAATTGTTGTAGAAGGCCGATATTGCGGTCTCGACTAAATTTTACAGGCGTTCTCTGCGAAGCAGAGGGATGGAGCGAAGTGGAAGCCTTGCGGTGTCGTCTCTCCTCCGGCGGAACAAGAGAGGCCGATTTGTTCCAAAAAATGAAATAATAGCGGAATCGGGAACATGGAAAGCCTTTTTGTTCCCGGGAGATTCTTCGGTGCGGCATTAGATTCTTCGGTGCGGCATTAGATTCTTCGCTGCGCTCAGAATGACAAAATCGGAGCAATCACACCTCCGGCCTTATTTCTTCAGTTTCTGGCGGCGGGTCTCGGCGGTGTCGCGGCCGAAGAGGGTACGGTGCCCCTCGACGCTCCGCCAGTAGTCCGAGTCAAAATCCTCCGGCGCCACGAACTTTCGCGACGGTGGCGTAGCGGAGACAGGGGTTGCCTCGGGAAACAGTGGCCGCCCGTGGCCACCCCGAAGGGCAAATGATTTAGAAGTCGTCTCGCAGAGACGGGAGGGGCCCACAAGCGAAGCGCAGTGGGAGGGATGGAGCGAAGCGGAAGTTTCCTTAGGCAACCCCTGCGCAGAGGAGCCACCGTCGCTTTGCAGCGCAATGTCAGGGGGTGTCGGGGGGAACGCCCCCCGTCCCTTGGGGGTGCAGGGGGATAATAGCGTGCTTCGCAGCGCGAAGCACAAATAGCGGATAGGGTAGCCCTGGTCGCGGAACATCTTTTCGTAGAAGGTCTGGACTTCGGTCAGGCAGGGGGCGAAGCGGTCCGCTTCGGCGTAGAGGTCTTCGGAACAGGCCAGTACCGGCAGGCCGTTCGCCCGGCACACCGCGAGGGTGTACTGGTAAAGGAACTGCGAATCGGTCTTCAGGTGGATCTTGCCGCCGGGGGCCAGGAAGCGGCTGTAGCGCTCCAGGAACACCGGCGAGGAGAGCCGGGAATTCTCGCTCTTCACCTGCGGATCCGAAAACGTGAGCCATATCTCCGACACCTCCCCCGGAGCGAAGAACGCCGGGATGAACTCAATCCGGGTGCGGAGGAAGCCGACATTGCCCAGGGCGTGCTCGGTGGCGTATTTCGCGCCCTTCCAGAGCCGCGCTCCCTTGATGTCAACCCCAACATAATTGCACGACGGCTCGCGCTGCGCGAGGTCGATGGTGTACTCCCCCTTGCCGCAGCCCAGCTCCAGCACCAGCGGTGCGCCCGGGTCGGCGAAGCGCTCGCCCCAATGGCCCTTGACCGGGTGGTCCCGGAGAGCCAGGTAGCCGTCGCGAAGCAGCTCCTCGGCGGAAGGCTGCAGCAGGCAGCCGAAGGTCTCGTTTTCGGCGAATTTCCTGAGTTTGTCGTGGCCCATAAGTAGTGCAAAGGTAGTCATTTTGGATATTCAGTCAAAATGAATTATTTTTGTAAGTTATGAAGAAAACTGTACTTGTGTCCGGCGGAGCCGGATTTATAGGGAGCCACGTCACGGTGGAGCTCACCCAGGCCGGCTACGACGTGGTCATTGCCGACAACATGTCCAATTGCGACGAGACCAACTACGAAGGCGTCTGCGCCATCCTCGGCACCCGCCTCCCCTTCGAAAAGATAGATTTCTGCGACGCCCCGGCAGTCGACGCCCTCTTCGACAAATACCCCATCGACGCCGTAATCCACTTCGCCGCCTTCAAGGCCGTCGGCGAGTCCGTGGCCGAGCCGCTGATGTACTACAAAAACAACCTCGGCTCCTTCCTCAACGTGCTGGAGGCATCCCGCAAGCACGGCACCCACGTCCTCTTCTCCTCCTCCGCCACCGTGTACGGCGAGCCGGAAAAGACCCCCGTGACCGAAGAATCCCCCCGCCAGGAAGCCACATCCCCCTATGGCAACACCAAGCAGATGTGCGAAGACTTCCTGCGCGACTGCGTGGCCGCCTACGGCATCAAGGGCATCGCCCTGCGTTACTTCAACCCCATCGGAGCGCATCCGTCCGCACTCATCGGCGAGCTCCCCAGGGGCGTGCCCAACAATCTCGTCCCCTTCATCACCCAGACCGCCATCGGCAAACGCGAGTGCCTGAGCGTCTTCGGCAACGACTATCCCACCCCCGACGGCACCTGCCTGAGGGACTACATCGACATCGTGGACCTCGCCAAAGCCCACGTCTGCGCCGTCACGCGCATGATCGAGGAGCGCATGGACAAGCCCTACGAAATCTTCAACATAGGCACCGGCCGCCCCCTCTCCGTGCTCGAACTTGTGACCGCATTCGAAAAGGTGAACGGCCTCAAACTCAACTACCGCATCGCTCCCCGCCGCCCCGGCGACGTGACCGCAATCTGGGCCGACCCCACCCTTGCCAACGAAAAACTCGGCTGGAAAGCCACCCGCACCATAGAGGAGACCGTGGCCTCCGCATGGGCATGGGAGAAACATCTAGCCGGCCGGGAGTAATTGTGGAACAAGCTTTGCAACTTGTCGAACCCGTATGAAAACCAGAAGAATAACAATCCTTGCCGCGACGTTGCTTGTGCTGCCCCTTATGGCGTCCGCGCAGAAGTACAAAGGCGTCGTGGACAAATCCGTGGCGGTGGTCGGCGGCGAGCTCATCACCCTTTCCGAGATAGAGCAGGAAGTGCAGATGATGAACGCCCGCGGCTATGCGTCCGACCGCAACATCCGCTGCGAGCTCCTCGAGAACATGATGAAGAGCAAGCTCTTCCTGATGCAGTCCAGGCTCGACTCCCTGACCGTCAATGAAGAAATGGTGGAGGCGCAGCTCTCCCAGCAGATGGACCAGGTGCGCACGGCCCTCGGCGGCGACGAAGGCGTGGAGGAATACTTCCACAAGCCCGTCTACAAGCTCCGTCAGGAATGGCGCAAGCAGATAGAAGACAACACCCTCACCCAGCAGGAGCAGCAGGAAATCGCCCGGAAGATCCCCGAGGTGACCCCCTACGACGTGAAGCAATACCTCGACACCACTTCGGTGGACCGCCTCCCCGTGGTGCCGGTCAAATACAAGATCAGCCAGATATGCATCTACCCCGACCGTGAGGCCGCCTCGCTGGCCGTAAAGGAGCGCCTGCTCTCCATACGTGAGCGCATCCTCAACGGCGAAAAGTTCGCCACGCTCGCCCGTCTCTATTCCGAAGATCCGGGCAGCGCCCGCAAAGGCGGCGAGCTCGGCATGGCCTCCAAGTCCATCTTCTGGCCCGCTTTCTCCGACGCCGCGATGGCCCTGAAGCCCGGTTCCATCTCCCAGATAGTCGAGACCCCCGACGGATTCCACATCATCGAAGTGCTTGAAAAGAAGGGAGATATGTTCAACGCAAGGCACATTCTCATGAAGCCGTCCTACACCTCTGAAGACCGCGACAAGGCCTTCACCAAGCTCGATTCCCTGAAGACCGCCATCGGCGACTCCCTGATCACTTTCGAGCTTGCGGCGCGCTTCTATTCCCAGGACCCCGCCACCCGCACCAACGGCGGCCAGATGGCCGATCCCAACACCGGCTCCGCCTACTTTGAAATCGACCAGCTGAAGCCCCAGGACTACGCCGCCGTGAAGGACCTCCAAATCGGCCAGATCTCCGAGCCCGTGGAGTCCCTCGACAACGAAGGCCGCAGCGGCAACCTGGTCTACAAGATACTCCGCCTCGACAACATAGTCCCCGCCCACACCGCAAGCTTCGAGCACGACTACACCGAGCTCCAGAACGACGTGCGGCAGGCAAAGCAGGTCCAGGCAATCGACGAGTTCATCAACGAAAAGATAAAAGTCACCTACATCAAGATTGATCCTCTGTTCCAGGATTGCGAATTCGAGTTGCCCGGATGGAAGTCAAAGTTCGTCAAAGACTGATCGCAGCGCTCGCCCTGGCACTTCTGTTTGCCACGACGCCCCTGACTGCCGGCCCCCGCAAGGAGAAGTCGGACAGCCTGGTGCGCCTGATGAAGGCGGAATCCATACAGCAGCTGATGCTCAACGGCCAGCAGCACCGCAAGGCCGTGGCCTCCACCTTCCTCCACAACGGCACCTACCTCATCAGCGACACCGCCCTCTGGAACGTCGAGACCAAGGTCATCAACGCCAAGGGTCACGTGAAAGTGATACAGGACGAGACCGTGCTCACCTCAGACAAGCTTGACTACTACATCGACAACGACCTCGCCCAGTTCACCGGCACGCTCGTGCAGCTGCAGAACAAGAAGCGCAACACCCTCCGCACCCGCTACCTCGACTACAACACCCGCGACAGCGTGGCCTACTTCCGCAACGGCGCCTCCATGCGCGACGAGAAGGGCCAGATAATCGAGAGCATCTCCGGCTCCTACAGGTCCAAGGACAAGACCTTCACCTTCCAGGACAACGTGAACATGTTCTCCGATTCGGTGTTCGTGAAGACCGACAGGCTCTTCTATTACTCCGACACCGAAAGGGCGGAGTTCCCGAACCACATCGATTTCTGGAAAGGAGGCAACATGCTGTCCTCCAGCGAGTGCTGGTACGACCGTGGGCAGGGGACATTCTTCTTCCACCGCGACGTCCACGGCCTCACCGGCGACCAGGAAATGTGGTCCGATTCCCTCTACTACTACCAGCCCACCGGCAACCTCCTGCTTGCCGGCAATGCGCAGGTGCAGGACCCGTCCCGCAAGACCACTGCCGTGGCCGACCGCATCTTCTACGACGACACGCTGTCGCAGGTCATGCTCCGCAGGCGCGCGGCCGTGACCATGGAGACCACCAGCAAGGAGAAGACCGACACCATCTACATGGGCGCCGACACGCTGATTTACAGGTCTATACGTCGCTGCGACATACCCGACGGCACCGTGAAGGCCTGCGAGACGCGCCTTGCCGACATACTCACCGACGCAGTGACCGAGTTCCGGCGCAAGGCGGCTGAGGCGGCGGCGAAAGCTGCCGAAGAGGCGTCGAAGACGCTGGGCGACGAAAAGCAGCCGGGAGGCAAAAAGGGAACCAAAAAGGGCGTAAAGTCTGAAGAACCCGCTCCGGAACCGTCCGAAGTCCCGGCCGCCGCCGACCCTGATTCCCTGAAGCAGCAGCTCACGGCCCCGCTCGACAGCGCCGTGGCCGCCATCGACCGCCTCGTCGGAGCTGACGTGCCGGCCGCTGCGGACACCCTGAAGGCTCCCGCCGATACTTTGACGGCCGCCGCGGACACCCTGACGGCCGCCGCGGACACGTTGACGGCCGCCGTGGACACCCTTAAAGCGCCAAAGGACACGGTGGCAGCCCCCGCCGACACGCTCGCCGCCCCGGCCGATTCCCTGAAGGCCACGTCCGATTCGCTCGCCACTGCCGACACCCTCAAGGTGGAGCCGCCAAAAGACACCACCGAATTCGGCTTCATCTACGGAATCCGCAATGTGCGCATCTTCCGTAAGGACATACAAGTGCGCTGTGATTCAATGGCTTACTGCGACCTCGATTCCATAGCCCGCTTCTACAAGGATCCCGTGGTCTGGAACGAAGGCAACCGCCAGTACACCTCCGACAGCCTCTTCGTGCTCGTGGGTCAGGGCGGCCCGCGCAAGGCCAGCCTCCAGTCCAACGCCTTCGTGATCACCCAGCAGGACACCATCTGCTACGACCAGATAAAGGGCGCCGAAGTGATGGCCTATTTCGACACCCTCGACAACACCCTCAGCCGTTTCGATGCCCTCGGCGGCGCCTCCGCCCTGTTCTTCATCGAGGAAGGCGGCGTGCTCGCCACCGTCAACAAGGTCGAATCCAAAATGCTTTCCGGCATCATAAAGGACAACAATATCGACCAGGTGTACTACTTCGAACAGCCGAAGAACAACGCCTATCCGGTGGTGCAGCTGCCGGCCGCGGACAAGAAGATGAAGGGCTTCGACTGGCGTCCCGGCGAGCGGCCCAAGAGCCCGGAAGACATCACCACCATCAAGGCCCGCCCGGCCGAGCGTGACGATTACCTTTCCAGGCCGAGGGCAAAGTTCACCTACACCGAAATCTATTTCCCGGGCTACATGCCCCGCATACGCCGCGAAATAGCCATTCGCGATTCCCTGGCCAGGATTCCCAAGCCGGATCCCAAGTCTAAGATTCTCAAGGACAGCACTCAGTTCGCCAACGACTCCATCCCCGGGCTTGATTCCCTCGCCGTCGGGGCCGTGGCCGACAGCCTCGCCGTGCTGGATTCGCTGTCGACGGAAGTCGTGGCGAAAGACAGCCTGGCCGTCGACTCCCCCCGCGACACCACCGCCCGGGCCACTCCGGACGACGATCCCCTCGCCGTCGTGACCGTGGACCCGAAGCAGAAACGGCTCGAGGAGAGGGAAGCGAAGCGGAAGCTCCGCCAGGCCGCCCGCGACGCCCGCATAGCCGAGCGCGAAAAGCGCTGGGCCGAGCTCGACATGCGCGACTCCCTGAAGGCCGTGGCAAAGCAGCAGAAGATCCTCGAGAAGGAGCGCGCCAAGAAGCTGCGCCAACTCAAGGCCATCAAGAAGCAGGAGGAGAAGGACATGCGGAAACTGGAAAAATACATCGAAAAATACAGAAAGCAGTATGAAAGAGAGCAAAAACGTAAAGCTGCCCGAGAACGCGCACCGGGAGTTGAAAGCGGGGGAGAAGTACCAGCCCCTGCTGAGCCCCAAGAGCAGCCCGGCGGAGGTGACGCCATACTCCGTGACGATGGGCCTGCTAATGACTATCCTGTTCTCGGCGGCAGCCGCCTATCTGGGGCTTAAGGTAGGACAGGTATTCGAAGCCGCAATCCCCATCGCCATCATCGCCGTGGGCGTGACCGGCATCCTTGGCAAGAAGGACGGCCTTGCGCAGAACGTGATTATCCAGAGCATAGGAGCATGCTCGGGAGTGGTCGTGGCCGGCGCCATCTTCACCCTGCCCGCCATCTACATCCTCGGCCTGGACGTGAATTTCTGGCAGATGTTTCTCAGCTCCGTGCTGGGCGGCGTGCTGGGTATCCTGTTCCTGATACCGTTCCGTAAGTACTTCGTGCAGGACATGCACGGCAAGTACCCGTTCCCCGAAGCCACGGCGACCACCCAGGTGCTCGTGAGCGGCGAGGGCGGCGGCAGCAGCGCCAAGACTCTCGTGGTGGCCGGCCTCATCGGCGGTCTCTACGACTTCGTGGTGGCCACTTTCGGCGCCTGGGCCGAGACCATCAGCACCACGGTGATGCACTGGGGGCAGGTGGTGGCCGACAAGGCCAAGGTGGTGCTGAAGCTCAACACCGGCGCCGCCGTGCTGGGCCTGGGCTACATCATCGGGCTCAAGTACGCATTCATTATCTGCTGCGGCTCGCTGCTGGTGTGGCTGGTGATCATACCGCTTCTGAACCTGCTTTCGGGCGGGCCTGTGATCGACTGGCTCGGCGCCGCCGTGAGCCATGACGCCGTGGCGGGCATGACAGCCGACGAGCTGTTCCGCACCTACGCGCGCCACATCGGCATAGGCGGCATCGCCACCGCCGGCATTATCGGCATCATCCGCAGCGCCGGCGTGATCAAGAGCGCCGTGGGGCTTGCCGTGAGCGAGTTCAAGCGCAAGCCGGGCGAAAGCGCCGCGGCCGTGGAGCGCACGCAGGAAGATCTTCCGATGCGCACCGTCATCTTCGGTATCGTGATAGCGCTGCTGGCCATTTTCGCTTTCTTCGCTTTCGGTGGCGTGGTTGGCAATGTGTGGCAGGCCCTGATAGCGCTGGTCATCGTGGCCCTGATAGCGTTCCTGTTCACCACGGTGGCCGCTAACGCCATTGCAATCGTGGGCACGAACCCGGTCAGCGGCATGACCATCATGACGCTGATTATCACAGCCCTGGTGCTGGTGGCCGTGGGCCTTAAGGGCAATGCCGGAATGGTGGCCGCGATGGTGATCGGCGGCGTGGTCTGCACCGCGCTCAGCACCGCCGGAGGCCTTATCACCGACTTCAAGATAGGTTACTGGATCGGTACGACGCCCCGAAAGCAAGAGGCTTGGAAGTTCGTGGGCGTGGCTGTGGCCGCCGCCACTGTGGGCGGTGTCATGCTGGTGCTCAACAAGACCTACGGTTTCGTGGGGGACGGCGCCCTGGTGGCCCCGCAGGCAAATGCTATGGCGGCCGTGATACAGCCCATGATGAACGGGGGCAACGCTCCCTGGCTGCTCTACGGCATCGGAGCGCTGATAGCCATTTTGCTCACGGTGTTCAAGGTGCCTGCGCTGGCGTTCTGCCTTGGTATGTTCATCCCTATCGACCTCAACCTGCCGCTGCTGGTGGGCGGTGCGATTGCGTGGTTCGTGAGCTCCCGCAGCAAGGACGCCGAGGTGAACAGGGCCCGTCAGGAGAAGGGCACGCTGATTGCCAGCGGCTTCATCGCCGGCGGCGCGCTGATGGGCGTTGTGTCAGCAATCCTGAAATTCGCCGGCGTGGACTGGTTCCTTTCCGGCTGGAATGCGGTGGGCGCGTCCGGCGCTTCGCCTGCTGAGATGATTGCAGTGGTGCCGTTCCTCGCCATCTGCGGATATATGGTTTATGCATCGTTAAAGAAGTCAAAATGAATATCTTAGATCGTTTCCTGCGCTATGTCGCAGTGGATACTCAGTCCAATGAAGAGTCCTCTTCCCAGCCCTCCGAGGCGAAGGAGCTCGTGCTCCTGCAGATGCTGCGCGACGAGCTTGTGGAAATGGGGGTGGAGGCCACCCTCGACGAATATGGCTACGTGATGGCAAGCATCCCTTCCAATATCGACAAAGAGGTGCCGAAGATTGGATTCATCGCCCACGTGGACACGGCTCCCGACGCCAGCGGCAAAGATATCAAGCCCCAGATTATCAAAGACTACGACGGCAGCGCCATCGAGCTGAAGGGCGTTCCCGGCCTGAAGCTGGACCCTTCCGATTTCCCCGAACTCCTGCGCCATAAGGGCGAGACCCTGATCACCACGGACGGCACCACCCTGCTGGGCGCCGACGACAAGGCAGGCGTGGCCGAAATCATGGACGCGGTGCAGTACATAGTGTCTCATCCCGAGTTCAAGCACGGAGAGATCAAGATAGGATTCACCCCGGACGAGGAGATAGGCCGCGGCGTGGTGAAGTTCGACGTGGCGCGCTTCGGCGCCGACTACGCCTACACCATGGACGGCGGCGAGGCAGGCGAACTGGAGTTCGAGAACTTCAACGCGGCCAGCGCCGTGGTGCGCATCCAGGGCCGCAATGTCCACCCGGGCTACGCCAAGGGCAAGATGCTGAATTCCATACTGATAGGCCAGGAGCTCATCTCCCTGCTGCCGGTGGACCAGCGTCCCGAGTACACGCAGGACTACGAGGGCTTCTTCCATATCGTGGGCTTCAAGGGCACCGTGGAGGAAAGCACCCTCACCTGGATCATCCGCGACCACGACCGAGCCCTCTTCGAGCGCAAGAAGGTCCGCATGCAGGAGTGCTGCGATTTCATCAACACCAAGTACGGCGCCGGCACGGCCAATCCCGTGATCAAGGACCAGTACTACAACATGCGCGAGATGGTGGAACCGCACTACCACGTGGTCGAGAAGGCGGTAAAGGCCATGGAGATGGCGGGCGTGAAACCGCGCATCCAGCCCATACGCGGCGGCACCGACGGCGCCAACCTCTCCTTCAAGGGCCTCCCCTGCCCGAACATCTTCGCCGGCGGACTCAACTTCCACGGCAAGTTCGAGTGGATTCCGGTGGAATCGATGGAGAAGGCCTCCGCAGTGATCCTTAATATCGTGAAACTCTACGCCGAATGAGACGGCTGTTCATAGTCATTGCGCTGCTGGCGGCGTGCCAGTGCGTGTTCGGCCAGGGCTCCCGCGAGGACGGCCTGTGGATGATACGCAAGTCGGATCCCGTGGACCGTCAGGGCTTCGTGGAGGGCGACGCTTTCGTGTTCTCCCGTCCGGTCGACAAACTTCCGGCAGGCACCTGGGTGGAGTTCGGGGTGACTCTGGAGAACGCCGGAGACAAGGCCCCGCTGCACTATATGGTCGAATTCTACGACGGAGGGAAGTGGGTATCGGACCCCGATTTCATCCGCAATGACGGCCTTTCCGACTATTCATTCTACACCGTCACCTCCACGGTGCGCCATCCTTCCGTATTTCTTGCCACCTACCGCTTCCGCTCCGTGGTGCGCGACACCCTGAAGGTGCGCTGCCGCGTGTGCAGCAGCTATGCTGTGGACCGTTCCACGCTTGACGCCGCCGATCCGGAGAACCTGGTGGGCATCAAGAAGAAGAGCTACGTGGGTGCGTACCTGCAGCCGCTCGGCCGCCGCTGCCCCGCCCACACCAAGGATGTGCTGCTTGTGGGCAATTCTTTCACCTACTACCACGGCGAACCCTTTATCCTTGAGGAAATTGCGTTCTCGCAGGGCTGGAGGCTCAACATAGGCGCCTCCCTGAAGGGCGGGCAGACCTACCGCCAGCACTGCGGCCTGCAGATGACCCTCCACACCTGCACCATGGGGCGCTACGACTACGCGTTCATCCAGGGCCAGAGCCAGGAGCCGGCGCAGTATGCCGCCGACCCTGCCGGCAAGAAGGACGTGCTCGACTCCTATATGCAGCTATGCGGCTATATACGTGAAATCTCCCCGAGGGCAAAGATTTACGTGGAGAACACATGGGGCTATCCTGCCATTTCCAACGGCGGTTTTGAGTCCCTGGAGGAGTTCGACTGCAAGCTGGACGAGGGTACCACGCTGCTCGCTTCCGCCGCCGGCACGGCCAAGAGCCTGGTGGGCCAGGTCTTCACCGCCGCCCGCGACGAGTTCAAGCTTCTCGACAAGGACGACAAGCACCAGAGCCTCGCCGGCAGCTACCTGAAGGCATGCGTGACGTATCTGACCATCTCGGGCCGGCGCTTCAAGGGCGAAGTGCCCTCCTGCGGCCTTCCGGAGGCCGACGCCGCCCGGTTGCGGGAAATAGCCGAACAGACTGTGCTTGGACGCTGAAACTATTCAACCCCCTATGAAAGAACAAGAAGAACCCCGTTTCGATATGGTCAGGGAGCCTATCCGCACCCGCTGGTACCTCAGGCCGCTCACCTATATTCTGAGCGCCCCTGAAGTGAGCGCTCACAAGGCCCAAATCCATTACGACGAAGTCACGAAGGATCTCAAGCCCCCGTTCCTCCTGCTGAGCAACCACAACGCCTTCCTGGATTTCAAGGTGCTCACGAAGGCTATCTACCCGCGCCGGGCCAACTATGTGGTGGCCATCGACGGCTTCATCGGCCGGGAATGGCTCCTGCGCAACGTGGGATGCATCTGCAAACGTAAATTCACCAACGACACCACGCTGGTGCGCCATCTTTTCAAGGTGGTGGAGAACGGCGACGTGGCCGTGATCTATCCTGAGGCGCGTTACTCGCTCTGCGGCACCACGGCCGTACTGCCGGAGTCGCTGGGCAAGCTTTGCAAGCTCCTGAAGGTGCCCGTGGCCACTTTCATCTGCCACGGCCACCATGTCAACTCCCCGTTCTGGAACCTGCATCCGCGCGGCATCAAGCCCACGGAGGCCGATTTCAAGCTGCTGTTCACCAAGGAGGATCTGGCAAGCCTTTCCGTGGACGAGATCAACGCCCGCCTGGTGGAGGCTTTCCAGTACGACGACTTCGCCTGGCTGAAGGAACGAGGCCTGGAGATGAAGTACGACAAGCGCGCCGAGGGGCTGGACAGGGTGCTGTACCAGTGCCCCCACTGCGGCACCGAATATGAGATGTCCAGCAAGGGTAACCAGTTGATTTGCAAGCACTGCGGCAAGACCTGGACCATGGCGCCGGACGGCTCGCTGAGTGCCGACGGAGGCGCCCCCACCGAGTTCTCCCATGTGCCGGACTGGTACGAGTGGGAGAGGGCGCAGGTGCGCGCTGAGGTTGAGGCTGGCACCTACGACAGCGGCGAGTTGCCGGTGGAGGTGCGTTCGCTGCCCAACTCCAAGCGTTTCATCGCCCTGGGCAAGGGCACCATGCGCCACAACGCCGACGGCTTCAGCGTGAAGGTGCGCTCGCTGCTTGGCCGTGAGTATGAGATGAATATTCCGGTGGCGTCGATGTATTCCTGCCACATCGAGTACAACTACCTTGGCAAGTGGGGCGACTGCGTGGACCTGAACACGCTCACGGATACGTGGTACACCTATCCGAAGACGCCCCGGTGCTCCGTGACCAAGATGGCGCTGGCCACGGAGGAGCTTTATTTCGCCTACCGCCGGAGCATCGGCAAGCCCTGCAAGCCGGGTCTGGCTTAAGGTGCGGCTTTGGTCATGGGTAAGGCGGAGCGAGCGGTGCAGGATTTGATGCTTCCCGGGGCTATTGTCCTGGGCATCAGCCTGTTCTTCCTTTACCGTGCGCTGCCGGCGTTGCATCCTTACGGGCATCAGCTGCATGTGGCGGCGTCCGAGGGGCAGAGGGTGGTGATTGCGTTCCTGCTGTTTTTCCAGTTCGTGAAGATTTCGCCGCACGACCTGCGGTTCCGGCGCTGGCATTTGTGGGCGCTGCTGTTCCAGGTGCTGACGTTCCTTGCGTGTGCGGCCGTGGTGGCGTTTAGCAGGGAGGGGGTGGTACGTATCCTGGCAGAGTGCGCCATGCTGTGCCTTATCTGCCCCACCGCTTCGGCCGCCGGGGTGATCACGGAGAAGCTCGGGGGCACGCTGGCTGAGACGGTGACCTACCTGACGCTGTCGAACCTGGCGGCCACGTTCCTGATTCCGACCGTGATCCCTATGGTGCGGCCGGCGGCGGACCTGGGGTTCTGGGCCTACGTGGGGCGGATTGCCCTTAAGGTGTTCCCGCTGCTGGTGCTGCCGGGGCTTCTGGCGTGGCTGATCCGCTACACGACGCACCGCCTGCAGCGGATCCTGATGCGGCTGAGCCGCTTCGCGTTCTATATCTGGGGGGTGGGGCTCACGCTCGCGATGCTGCTCGCCGCCGACGCCCTCACCGAGAGCGGCATGTCGGCCTGGGCCGTGGCCGGCATCGTGCTGGTGTCCGCCGCCTGCTGCGCACTCCAGTTCTTCGTCGGCCGCCGCATCGGCCGGGGCCGCCGGGCCTCTGCTGCTGTCGGTCC
>JAFZVQ010000052.1 GCA_017617715.1 Bacteroidales bacterium
GCCCGTGGCCACTTGAACGGGAGGGGCCCGCGCCGTCAGGCGTGGGAGGGATGGAGCGAAGCGGAAGTTTTGCGGTGTTGCCTCTCCTCCGGCTAAGTGCTGGGAGGGTTTTGGGCAAGGCCGGAAGCCCATTGGGGAAGGTCGGAGATGTCTTTGGGGAAGGTCCAGGCACCATTTCGAGTCCTATTTCTTGAAGAACTGGGATTTGCTGACGCTTCAGATCGAGCATCTCCAGCCAGTATTCCGCGACGTGAATGAGGCACCCCATATGTTCACGTCACAAGCCAATTTCACGGTGTTTTCCAGCCAAAACCGCCCCTGACATGAATGAATGCCGTTCTCTGTTCACGTCGCACCGGAAAAATGAGACCAAACCGGTCGCCGTGTCAATGACGGGGGGCGGGAGGGCCCACAAGCAGGAGCAGGAATCGTTTCATAATTGCGAAAATTAGTATTTTTTATTATAATTGTGTGCTATGCACAAGATAACCACATTGATTGCGGCGGTGCTGCTTCTGGCGGGCTGCGGCAAGAGTCCCGGAGAGTCGGGCGATAACACTCAGGACGGCGGCCAGGAGCTGCCTCTCGCAGTCGTGACGCCCGCCTTCGCGAAGGGCGCCGACATCAGCTGGGTTTCGGAGATGGAAAAATCCGGAAAGGTTTTCCTCAAGCTGGACGGCACCCCTGCCGACATTTTCGTAGTGCTCAAGGACTGCGGCATCAATTCCATACGCCTTCGCGTGTGGGTGGCGCCCTCGGGCGGCTGGAGCGGGAAGGACGATGTGTGCGCCCTCGCCGTACGCGCCGCCGAGGCGGGCATGGCGCTGATGATAGACTTCCACTACAGCGATTTTTTCGCCGATCCGTCCCGCCAGACCTTCCCCAAGGACTGGGAGGCGGACAAGAGCGACCTCGAAAAGACGGCAGCGCACCTCAGGACCCACACCACCGAAGTACTCACGGCGCTAAAGGAAAAAGGCGTCAGCCCCGCCTGGGTACAGATAGGCAACGAGACCCGCAACGGCTTCCTCTGGCCGCTCGCCCAGCTCTGGAACAATTCCGGCGACATCTCCGGCGGCTGGAGCCGCTTCGTCCGGCTCTTCAATGAAGGCTACAGCGCCGCCAAGGCCGTGTTCCCGACGGCCGTCGTGATGCCCCACATCAACAACGCCTGGGACGACAACTCCTGGTGGTTCAAGGAGTTCAAGACCCGGGGCGGGCTGTTCGACGCCATCGCCCTGTCGCACTACCCCCAGACAGAGAGCAAGCTGACTCCGGAGCAGGTGAACAGCAGCGCGCTCACCCGCATCGCCGCCCTTGCCGCGACGTACGGAGTGCCGGTGTACGTGGCCGAGGTGGGGGTGAAACCCGCCACCGAGAGCGCCTCGGCCGCAGTGCTTCAGGCCTTCATGGACGGGGTGCGCAACATCCCCGCCTGCAAAGGTGTATTCTATTGGGAACCTGAGGTTTACGGAGGGTGGAAGCCCGCCGTTTACTCCACCCTCGGATGGGGTTCCTACGACATGGGCGCCTTCCGCTCCGACGGCCGCCCCTCAAGTATAATGAATGTATTCAAATGATATGAAAAAGATTCTTTTTGCAGCCGCAGCGCTGCTCACCCTGTTAAGCTGCGCCGGTCCTGCCGGCCCGCACCCCAAGTGGACCTACGACAGCGTGGTCTATGAAGTCAACATCCGCCAGTTCTCGCCGGAAGGCACTTTCGCAGGCGTGGAGGCCCAGCTGCCCCGCCTCAAGGACCTCGGGGTGGACGTGCTCTGGCTCATGCCCATGTACAAGATCGGCGAGCAGGAGCGCAAGGGCACCCTCGGCTCCTACTACGCCATCTCCGACTACTGTGCCGTGAATCCCGAATTCGGCACCATGGAAGATTTCGAGAAGCTATTGAAGGCCGCCCATAAGATGGGCTTCAAGGTGATACTCGACTGGGTGGCCAACCAGACCGCCCCGGACCATGTGTGGATGACCGAAAAGCCGGCCGATTTCTACGAGCGCGACTCCCTTGGCAACGCCATCTGGGAATACGACTGGACCGACACCCGCAGCCTCAATTATGAAAACGAAGAGGTCTGGTGGGCCCAGGACGAAGCCATGCGCTTCTGGCTGGAAAAGGGTGTGGACGGCTTCCGCTGCGATGCCGCAGGCGAAGTGCCTGCCGAGTTCTGGAAGGGCATCCTGCCCAAGATGAACGCCGACTACCCCGACATCTACCTCCTTGCCGAGGCCGAGCGCGAGAATCTCGCCGACCCCCTGGAGACCTTCGACGCCAATTACGCCTGGGAGCTGCACCACCTGCTCAACGACCTCGCCAAGGGCAGCAGGACGGTCGACGACCTCAAGGAATACGTGTCCCGCGACGCCGCCCGCTTCCCTAAGGAGGCCTTCCGCCTCACTTTCACCTCCAACCACGACGAGAACTCCTGGGCCGGCACCGAATTCGAGCGCATGGGCGACGCCGCCGAAGCCTGCGCCGTGCTCTGCTTCACCCTGCCGAACAGCCAGCCCCTCGTCTACACCGGCCAGGAAATAGGCCTGGACCGCCGCCTGGCCTTCTTCGAGAAGGATCCCATCACCGACTGGTCCGCCAATGAGTACACCGAATTCTGGAAGAGGCTCATTGAGATCAAGCACAGCCTCCGCGTCCTCGACGCCGGCGAAAAGGGCGGCGCCATCGAGTGGCTCGACGCTCCTGAAGGGGTGGTCGCATTCAAGCGCGAGCTGAACGGCAAGAAGGTGATTGTGGCCGTGAACTTCGGCTCCGGGCCAGCGGACCTGACGCTGAAGCTCGACGGCACCTGGCGCGACATGTTCGAAGGTTTCTTCTACAAAGGTTCCGCAACCCTGCCCCTGGCACACGGCGAATACGTCGTGCTGGCCGGATAAATGTACACCGGTATGAAAAAGTTTACCTGCATAATTGCCGCAAGCCTGCTCCTTGCCGCCTGCCATCCGTCTTTCAATCCCGCTTCCGTGCGGGACGCCACCGCTGAAGAAATAGCCCGCGTGGAGCCGCCCTGCTGGTGGACCGGCATGAAAATGCCCCTCCAGCTGCTGGTCCAGGGGCCCGGAATTTCTGGCTGCACCGTCAGCATCGAAGGCGCGCCCGGCGTACAGGTGAGCGGCGTGTCGAAGGCGGAGAGCCCCAACTACCTCTTCATCGACGTGATAGTGGGCACCAATGCCCGGCCCGGCACCTGCTGGCTCGTCTTCAACAACGGCGCCGACAGTTTTAAATACCCCTACCTCCTCCGCGGACGGCAGGAGGGTAGCGCGGGCCGTACGAGCTACACCACGGAAGACATGATCTACCTCATCATGCCCGACCGCTTCGCCTCCGGCACCCCCGACAATGATACGGGCTGGCCGGGAGGGGCCTACGACGACGGCTCCGCACTGCCCTGGCGCGTGCCCGCCACGCCCGACAAGGTGGACCGCACCGATCCTGTGGCCCGCCACGGCGGCGACCTGCAGGGCATGACGGAGCATCTCGACTACGTGGCCGGCCTCGGCGCCACCGCCATCTGGAACACGCCCCTGCTGCTCGACAACCAGCCGGTCGAGTCCTACCATGGCTACGCCTGCGGCGACTACTACCATATCGACCCCCGTTTCGGCGACAACGCCGCCTACAAGCACTACGTGGACCAGGCGCACGCCCGCGGCCTCAAGGTCATCATGGACATAGTCACGAACCACTGCGGCACGGCCCACTGGTGGATGGAGGACCTGCCATTCAAGGACTGGGTGCACCGTTTCCCCGAGTACATGCAGATGAACGCCCTGTTCTCCGTGTACATGGACCCGAATGCCGCCCAGACCGACCTGCAGCGGCAGGAGAGCGGCTGGTTCGTGCCCTCGATGCCCGACATGAACCTCGACAACCCCTACGTGCTGCGCTACTTCCAGCAGTGGGCGGTGTGGTGGATAGAGTACGCCGGGCTCGACGGCCTGCGGGTGGACACCTACCCCTACAATGAGCCCGGGCCCATGTCCCGCTGGTGCGAGGCGGTGCGCAGGGAGTACCCGGGGATGAACATTGTCGGCGAATGCTGGGACATGAACATCCCGCAGCTGGCCTACTGGCAGACCGGACACCCCAACAAGAACGGCTTCGACAGCCACCTGCCCTCGATTATGGACTTCCCGCTCCAGAGCGCCATGGTCACCGCCCTCTGCGAGGACCGCATCTGGTGGAGCGAGGGCATGACACGCGTCTACAGCGTCATTGCCCAGGACTTCGCCTACACCGACCTGGACAACATGATGATATTCTTCGCCAACCACGACCACGCCCGCACAGGCGACATCCTGCGCGAGGACCCTGCGAAGATGAAGCTCGCGCTCGCCATGCTGGCGACGCTGCGCGGCATCCCGCAGCTCTACTACGGCGACGAGATGATGTTCCTGGAGCGCAAGGACTGCCAGAGCCACGACGGCGCGAAGCGAATCGACTTCCCCGGCGGCTGGCCCGGCGACAGGCAGGACCTGTTCACGGCCGAAGGACGGGCGGCGGCCCGCGGAGTGTATGCCGATGCGGCGGAGCTGCACGACTACACGGCGCGGCTCTTCGGCTGGCGCAAGGGCTGCAAGGCCGTCCAGCACGGCAAGACCCTCCACTTCCTGCACCGCAAGAACGTGGGCTCCGCCAACATCACCGACAACGCCTACTCCTACTTCCGCTACCTGCCGGACGAGGCCGTGTTCGTGTATATCAACAACAACCCTGAGCCCCGCGCCCTGGACTGGAGCCACTACTCCGAGTTCGTGAGCGGCCCGGTCACCGGCACCGACGTGCTGACCGGAGAGCCGGTGGTGCTGCAGGACGGCCTGCAGATCCCCGCCCGCAGCGCCCTCATCGTCGAATTCGCCCGCTGAACCGTTTCCGACATGTTGCTGAGCCTCAATAAGTTACATTTCTCCATGGTGTAAAAACGCGCCATGGAGAGTCAGAAATGATTGATTATGAAAGGATTACATTTTGCGCTCCCGGTTATAACATTGCTGCTCGCGGCGGCATGCGGCAGGGACGGCGGCACCACCGCCACCAACGAGCTGAAGAGCCCGGACGGCAGCCTGCAGCTGCGCTTCTGCCTGCTGGACGGCGGCGCCCCGGCCTACACCCTTGAACGCAACGGCGAAACGGTGGTCGACCTGTCCCGCCTCGGCTTCGACCTCACCGACGGCAAGTCCCTGAAAGACGGCTTCCACGTGACCGGCGTCGACTACGACTCCCTCGACGAGACCTGGCACCCCGTCTGGGGCGAGGAGAGCGAGATACGCAACCACTACAACGAAATGTCGGTGACCCTGGAGCAGGGCTCCGGCGAGGCCAAGGCGCCGCAGAACGGAGTGGGCGCGACCGACCCCGGCTACACCGGCGACCCGGGCAACGCTTCCGGCAAAGGGGCGGTGATGCGCCTGCGTTTCCGCCTCTACGACGACGGCCTCGCGCTGCGCTACGAGTTCCCGCAGGATAACAAGCTCCGCTATTTCAATATAAAAGAAGAACTTACGGAGTTCGCCATGACTGCCGACCACACCGCCTGGTGGATAAGCGGCGACTACGACACACAGGAGTACAACTACACCTGCAGCCGCCTGAGCGAAATCCGTGCGCACTCAAAGTCGATGCGCCTCGGCAACGCTTCAGCCACCGGATTCAGCGACACCGGCGTACAGACTGCCCTGCAACTCAAAACCGACGACGGCCTGTATATCAACATCCATGAAGCCGCGGTGGTGAATTACCCCACCGCCAACCTCGACCTGGACGACCGCAGCATGACCTTCCGCATCCACCTCACCCCGGACGCCGAGGGCGTGAAGGGCCGCATGCAGGCGCCCTGCGTGACTCCCTGGCGCACCGTGATGGTGGTGGACGACGCCCGCAAAGTACTCGCTTCCAGGCTGATACTCAACCTCAACGAACCCTGCGCCCTGGACGACGTGAGCTGGATCCACCCCGTCAAGTATATGGGCGTGTGGTGGGAAATGATCACGGGCAAGACCCAGTGGTCCTACACCTGGGACGTGCCGTCCGTGCAGCTCGGAGTGACCGACTACCGCGCGCTCAAGCCCCACGGGCAGCACGGCGCCAACAATGAAAACGTGCGGCGCTACATTGATTTCGCCGCCGCGAACGGCTTCGACGCCCTGCTGATCGAAGGCTGGAACGAAGGCTGGGAAGACTGGTTCGGCTGCCAGAAAGACTACGTGTTCGACTTCGTGACCCCGTATCCCGACTTCGACCTGCCGGCGCTCAACGAGTATGCCCACAAAAAGGGTATCCGGCTGGTGATGCACCATGAAACATCCTCATCCACGATGAATTACGAACGCCACATGGAAGCGGCCTACCAGCTTATGAACCGCTACGGATACGACGCCGTGAAGAGCGGCTACGTGGGCAACATAATCCCCTACGGCGAGCACCACTACAGCCAGCCGCTGATCAACCACTACCTCTACGCCATCAAGGAGGCGGCGAAGCACCATATCATGGTCAACGCCCACGAGGCCGTGCGCCCCACCGGTCTGTGCCGCACCTGGCCCAACCTCATCGGCAACGAGAGCGCCATGGGCACGGAGTACCGCGCCGGCATCAATCCCGGCCACAGCTGCATCCTGCCCTTCACGCGCCTACAGGGCGGTCCGATGGATTACACCCCCGGCATCTTCGAGACCGACATGTCCGTCACGGCCCCGGGCCAGCACGGCAAGATGCGCCACACCATCTGCAACCAGCTCGGCCTCTACGTGACCTTCTACTCCCCTCTGCAGATGGCGGCCGACCTTCCGGAGAACTATGCCCGCTTCCCCGATGCGTTCCAGTTCATCAAGGACGTGGCCGTGGACTGGGAGAAGAGCCTCTATCTTGAGGCCGAGCCCGGCAAGCTCATCGTGACGGCGCGCAAGCCCCGGCTCGAGACGCTCAACTCCGGCCGCCTCAACGGCAAATCGGGCGCCTATGAATACGTGTTCAAGGACGGCAAGGCGCACGACGTCTGGTACGTCGGCGGCGTCTGCGGAGAGGAGGCGCAGGAAGTTACGGTCCGCCTCGACTTCCTCGACCCCGCCCTCCGCTACGAGGCAGTGCTCTACGCCGACGCACCCGACGCCGACTACGAGACCGCTCCCCAGGCCTACACCGTGACCCCCATCACGCTCATCTCCTCCGACACCCTTAAAATCCGCATGGCCCGCTCCGGCGGCTTCGCCCTGAGCCTGAGGAGTTTGTAGCCCGCGAGCGTGAGCTGGATATGCCTGAAACACAGGCCCTTACGCAAACCCGATTGCTCTTTATCGTGCAATCGGGTTTTGCTAATATACTACCAATCAGCGCGTTACTGCTCACACCCAGTGTGGTTCTGACCAAGGGCTACATGACCTTCCCCGCAATGCTGTCGTGTCTTGTTCCGCCGGAGGAGAAGTTGCTCCGCAAATCCTTCGCTTCGCTCGTCCCTCTGCTTAGCAGAGCGAAACCACTATCCCCCTGCACCCCCAGGGGACTGAGAGGCGATCCTCTCAGACTCTCTGACGCTTGTGGGCCCCTCCCATTCATGTGGCCATGGGCGGCCACAGATTTGCGGTAGCAACCTCTCCTCCGGCTTGGCTCTGACATTCTTAGAAGGCTCTTTCAGTGAGGATAGGTCCCGCCAACATTTTTAGACCTTCCCCACCTTTCTCTGTCTAGCACATTCCGCTACAACGGTCTTGGCTTCCCGCGAAAATCTCAGGCACGGGCGGCTCAGTATTGGCAAACTATGCGTATCTTTCGGACGGGATGAAGTCCACCGCTGGCTCTCCCCCGATCCATAAAAGTGATAGTAGTATTTATCGAAATAATCACTATCTTCGCAATTATGAAACGAATCCTGTTCCTGCTTGCGGGCGCCGTAGCGGCGGTCGCTGCCATACAGAAGGCCGACGCCTGCTCCAACGTGATTATCACCCCCGGCGCCAGCGCCGACGGCTCCTCCATGGTCTCTTATGCTGCCGACTCCCACTGGCTCTACGGCGAGCTGTATTTTCGCAAAGCGGCCACATGGCGCCCCGGCACGCGCCTGGCGATCTATGAATGGGACACCAACAAGCCCCTCGGCAGCATAGCCCAGGCGGCGCAGACCTACCAGACCGTCGGCAACATGAACGAGCACCAGCTCATCATAGGCGAGACCACCTGGGGCGGTCGCGAAGAGCAGGTCGATACCCTCGGCATAATGGACTACGGTTCATTGATTTACATTACCCTCCAGCGCGCCCGCACCGCCCGTGAAGCAATCCAGACCATAGTGGACCTGGCCAATGAATACGGCTACCCCTCCGAAGGCGAGACCTTCAGCATCGCCGACCCGAAAGAGGCCTGGGTGATGGACCTCGTGGGCAAGGGCTCCGGCGGCAACAAGGGCATAGTTTGGGTGGCACGCCGCATCCCCGACGGCTATATCTGCGCACATGCCAACCAGGCCCGTATCACCCGTTTCCCTCTTGACGATCCCGACAACTGCCTCTACGCCCCGGACGTCATCTCCTTCGCCCGCGAGCAGGGCTGGTTCAGCGGAGCCGACGAAGAATTCAGCTTCCGCGACGCCTACAATCCCCTCGACTTCGGCGGTGCCCGTGCCTGTGACGCCCGTGCCTGGTCGGCCTTCAACATCCTCTGTGACGGCCAGTTCACCTACCTCGACGGCGGCGATGAAGTGACCCGCCCCGCCTCCGACTGGCTCTCCTACGCAATGGGCTACGACCTCACCGGCGAGATGCCGCTCTTCGTGAAGCCGTCCCGCAAAATCAGCGTCAAGGACGTCGCCGACGTGATGCGCGACCACTTCGAAGGCACGCCCATGGACATGCGCGTGGACATCGGAGCCGGCGGCAACGCATGCCCCTACCGCTGGCGCCCCATGCACTTCAAATGGGAAGGCAAGACCTACGTCAACGAGCGCGCCATCGCCACCCAGCAGACTGGATTCTGGTTCGTGGCGCAGGCCCGCAGCTGGCTCCCCGACACTATCGGCGCCTTGCTCTGGTTCGGCTGCGATGATGCCGCAACATCTTATCTGACCCCCATTTACGCCAACACAAAGGAAGTCCCGGAGTGCGTGCGCGAAGGCAACGGCGACCTGCTGCACTACAGCGCCACCTCCCAGTTCTGGATCTGCAACCGCGTGGCCAACTCCTGCTACAGGATGTACGACGCCATGGAGCCGGTGGTGCGCGAATCCATCGACCTATTCGAGAACAAGATGATCACCGAGGCCGTGCCCGAGATGGATGCCAGGCTGCTGAAAATCTACAACGGCCGCGGCCGCAAGCCCGGCAGGCGCTGTGCCGTCCGGCGCACCGTCAGGGAGCTGACAAAGTTCAGCGTGTCGACCGCCCAGGAGCAGTTCGGGCGCTGGGTCGCGATGGAGCAGATGCTCACCGTCAAGTTTATCGACGGCAACGTGAAGGCCCAGGACACCGACGGCAATTTCCTCCACACCAAGTATTCTGACGGCATACCCGACGGCCTGAAGCAGCCCGGCTACACCGAACGCTGGAAAGCGGCCGTGGCCCGCGACGCCGGTTCCGTGCTCGAAGCAAGATAAGCATCCACATATATGAAAAAGCTACTGCTTGTATTCTGCGTTCTCTCTGCCGCCGGCGTTATGGCAAGCGCCCAGGCGGGCGATGTGGTCAAGCCCGAAGCCTCGGCCGAAGACGGCGCCCACGTGGACGAGATTTCCTTCGACACCCGCGCCTCCTTCCATCAGCAGACGGAAAACGGGATCTACGATTCCCACTTTCAGGGTGAGTATCTCAACCTCCACATCATGGGCCAGCTCGCCGACGGGCTGACCTTCCGCGTGCGCCAGCGCCTCAACCGCAAGATCGACGACGACAACCCCTTCAGTGCCACCGACTTCCTGTGGCTGAAGTGGCAGGCGGACCCCAAGTGGTCATTCACCTTCGGCAAGCAGCCCATCCTCGTGGGCGGGTATGAAATCGACTCCGCCCCTATCGACGTCTACTACTACGGCGCCTTCAGCCTCCACCTCTACCAGTACTACGCCTTCGGAGCGGCCGCAAGCTTCCATCCGTCTGACAGTCAGACCATTTCTGTGCAGTTCATACCCTCGCCGATCTCGCCGGTCACGCAGAACGCCTACTCCTACAACCTCTACTGGAACGGCCACTTCTGGCCCTGGTGGAAGACGGTCTGGAGCTACAACCTCGTCGAGGACGAGCTGCACCGCAAGATGAACTGGGTGGTGCTGGGCAATAAGTTCGAATTGGGCAAGCTGGTGGTGGACGTGGACCTGATCGACCGCGTGGCCTTCAAGCAGAAAGACCCGTTCTCCGACTGGTCGGCCATCCTGAAGGCCATCCTGACGCTCGGCAAATGGAACATATGCACGAAAGTGGGCTACGAGCGCAACGACGCGGCAAATATGGATCCCGACTGGAACGCCGCATGGGATGGCCTGGTGGCGCCGACCCATAAAGGCTCCTTCGACCTGGTGCTCCCCGCCGGCCACGATTATTTCTACTACGGCGCCGGGGTGGAATTCTTCCCCCTCGGCACCGAGAAGCTACGCATCCACGCCGCCTATTTCGGCGACAACCACGACAGCACCCACAATTTCGACCTGGGCGTGACCTGGCGTTTTTCAGCATATAAAAGATCCCACAGACAATGATACGCAGAGACTTCCTCAAGACTTTGGGCGTCGCGGCAGCAGGGGCTGCCGTGGGCCTGCCCGCCGCTGCAAGGGCGGCTGCCAACCGTGAATTCATCGACGGAGTGGAACCCGGCGGTTCCCTCAACAACCTGGATCTCAACCTCCGGCCCATCAAGCCTGAGGTGGACAAACAGACCACCATTATCGTAATCGGCGCCGGCAGCCGCGGAAGCACCTACGCCCGCTACGCCGAGATGTTCCCCTACGCCCTTAAGGTCGTGGGAGTGTCCGACATCCTCGAGCACCGCTGCCGCAGGACGGCCGACAAGCACGGCGTCCCGGCCGAGCACCGTTTCGGCGACTGGAGCGAAGTCTTCAAGGTGCCCAAATTCGCCGACGCCGTGATAGTGTCCACCCCGGACGACGTCCACTACGCCCCCTGCATGAAGGCCCTTGAGATGGGCTATCACGTGCTGCTTGAAAAGCCCGTGTCGCCGACTGAGAAGGAGTGCAAGAGCATACTCGCGCAGGCCAAGAAATACGACCGCATCGTCGCCGTGTGCCACGTGCTGCGATATGCGCCTTATTTCGTGGCGCTGCGGGAAATTGTGCGCAGCGGCGCCATCGGCGAAATCGTGAGCGTCCAGCACATGGAGCCCATCCAGTACGCCCACATGGCCCACTCCTACGTCCGCGGCAACTGGCGCAACTCCAAGCTGTCCACGCCCATCATCCTGGCAAAGTCCTGCCACGACCTCGACATACTGCGCTGGATCATCGACAAGCCCTGCAAGACCATCGTGGCCGACGGCTCGCTGCACCTCTTCAAGCCTGAAAACGCCCCGGAGGGCGCGCCGATGAAGTGCACCGACGGCTGCCCCCATGAGAGCACCTGCCCCTATTCCGCCATCGACATTTACACCAAGCAGAAGCGCCACCTCAATGTCTTCGACCTCGACGGCAACAAGGATCCCGACTTCATCCTGCAGCGCCTGAAGACTCCGCCGTACGACAGCTACGCCCGCTGCGTCTACCACTGCGACAACGACCAGCCGGACCACTACGTGGCCGAGATGGTGTTCGAAGGCGGCAAGACTGCGGCCTTCTCGATGGAGGCATTCGCACCCGCCGGCGGCCGCCGCACCCGCATCATGGGCACGATGGGCTACATCGAAGGCGACGGCACCAGGTTCACCCTCTGGGACTTCCTGACCCGCACCCCTAAAGTCTGGGACAGGAAAGTGAGCGAAATCCAGGAATACAAAGGCGCCGGCCACGGCGGCGGCGACTACGCCCTCGAGCGCGACTTCGTCGAAGCCGTAGCCTTCAACGACCCCGGCCGCCTCTCCAGCACCATCGACGTCTCCATCGAGAGCCACGTCATGGGCTTCGCCGCCGAACGCAGCCGCCGCTCCGGCCGCAAGGAAAAGGTATAAAACATCCTGATGTCTTTAAAAAGAATAATCCTCATCCTTTACCTGGCCGCAATCTCGTTTGCGGCCAGGGCGCAATCTATACCCGTCAACACCAAGTTCGGATCCGTCTCTGACGCCGAACTTGAAATGACGGAGTATGCGCAGGACACTTCAGCCGCAGTGCTAGTGCTCTACCGCCACAAAGACGTGCTCATCTCCCTCGACGGTCAGGGAGAGTTCTACCGGAAAGAGGTCGTCTATGAAAGGGTGAAGATACTTAAGGAATCCGGCAAGTCCTACCCGGAATACAAGCTTTTTTACCGCGAGCCGCAAGAGATTCTTTCCGACATAAAAGTCGTGACCCACAATAAGACCGACGGCAAGAAAACCTCCGACAAGCTATCCAAAAAGATGATTTTCGACGAGACCAAGAGCGGAAAGATCCACTCGGTCTCTTTCGCAGCCGAGAACGTGCGCGTCGGTTCGGTAGTCGAAGTTTCATACTCCTTCAAGACCCCGCGCATTTCGGAGTTCGGAACCATAAGCCTGCAGGACGACGTGCCGCTGAATCTCTGCGAAGCGACCGTGGCTTATATCCCCTGCTTCATCTACAATATCCACAAGCGGGGCTCCCTTTCCTGCGTCAACTACCGCGAAATCGGCAAGGAGCGCGTCAACACATCCGGCGGCAGAGTGTTCGAGATGAACCAGGTCGTTGATCACTACAGGGCCTACAACGTACCTGCAATGAAGGACGCGCCACGCTGCTACTACCCTGATTTCTACAAACTTGCCTACGACTATGACCTGCGTTCCTACGATTTCGACGGGGAGCATCACCAGGATTACAGCACCAGCTGGGAAACAGTGGATGACCAGATACGCAAGGCCGGAATAATAAAGGAATTCTACAACAAGTCCCGCATAGATGTAGCGCCTCTCAAGACGGACGACGAGATACAGACCATCACCCGCATACGCAACCTCGTATGCCAGCTTGTCAAATGGGACGGCAAACGGGACCTCTTCCCTGAGCCGGCCAAAGCGTTCAAGGACCACGAAGGCAGCGCCAGCGACATCGCAGCCCTGGTGGCAGAATGCCTGGTGGACATCGGATATAAGGTGGAACCGGTGTTCCTGAGGACGCGCGGCATGGGCGAGATCCTCGACCACCAGGTCAAAGCGGACGCCTACAGCACCGTGGTGCTTCGTGTCACCGGACCTTCCGGGAAAGTGCATTTCATCGACCCGGCGAGCCGGGCCACCGCCGTGGACGTGATGGTGGGATGGTGCACCGTCAAGCGTGCACGCGTGATCCCGAAGGAAGGCAACGGATATTGGGTGGACTTGAGCAACCTGACCAGCAACCGTTTCATACGCACCGACACCCTCACCGTCTCCGCCGACGGCACGGTCTTCGGCCGTACCATCGAGAACGGCTTCAACAGCAATGCCGGCCAGATGAAGGCCGCCTACGCCCGCTTCTCCAGCAAAGCCGGCTTCATCTCAGAGATAGAGACTGACTGCAGCATTGAAATAGACTCCCTGACCACGAGCGGCATGGATGAATGGACGCCGCAGGCCTCCGTGGAGTATTCCTGGCAGGCCCAGGCTGTACGTTCCGGTGACCTGCTGTATATCAAGCCTTTCGTGAATAAGATGCACAACGAATCCACCTTCAGGAGCCCTGAGCGCATGGTTCCGGTGGACTTTCCGTTCATCGAGACCAGTTACTATTCCGTGACACTGACTGTACCGGAAGGATGGACGGTGGAATCGTTGCCGCAGACCGCTTTTTTCGAAGAAAAGAACGTCAAATGCCAGGCACTCCTCAAGGCGTTGTTCGACGGGGATCGCACCATTTCCGTGAATTTCCGCAACAGCAACGGACAGCTGCAGGTGCCGGTGGAAGAGTACCCCGAATTCCGTAAATATTGGGAGCGCCTGTGCAAAATATATGAGTCCACGATAGTGCTTAAGAAACTGTAATGAAACAGTTTACGGTCATGCTGTGCCTGCTTTCGCTTGCTGCTTCCATGCAGGCGAAGGATCTAGACGCCCTGGTGATTTCCCACGATGAGAGTTTCACTCTTCAGTCACCCGGGAGCGGGGTCTATCGTGTCCGTTCCATCATATTGGTAATCAATGAGAACGGCCTGAGTCAAGCATCGCCGATAATATACACCGACTCGTTCCGCAGCCTCGCCTCTTTCAGCGGCGAGATTGAAGCCCTCGGGCGCAAGGTCAAGTTCGGGAAGAAGGACCTACAGACCGTGTCCATATCCTCAGGTCTGGCGGACGACAGCTATGTGTCCGTATATGAACCGTCTGCACGCTACCCGTTCACGATAAGTTACGAGTACTCCGTCAACTACAAGGGCGGCGTCATCACCTTCCCGGCTTTTGTGCCGATAACGGAGGAGAAAGTGGAACTGCAGAAGGGCAGCTACATCCTCGACCTTCCGGCAGGCACGGAGATAGTCAGCTACGCTTCGAAGGCGGAGGCGATGCCGGTACGGGAGGCCAAAGGGCGCACCATCTATGAATGGAAGATTTCCGACTTCCAGGCGATTGCGGATGAGGATCTGATGCCGCCGTCGCGCGAACTTCTGCCGCTTGTGCTGGCGGCGCCCCGGAGTTTCTACTACGCCGGCACCACCGGCACCCAGGGCGACTGGAAGGAGTACGGGCTCTGGCTGAGCGGCCTTCAGGAAGGCGCGGACGTGCTGCCGGATGCCGTCGTGGAGGAGCTGCGAGCGCTGACCAAAGACTGCAAGACCGACTTCGAGAAGCTGCGCTTGCTCTATGGACGGTTGCGGGAGACGACGCGCTACGTGGCCATTCAGCTGGGCATCGGCAAGCTAAAACCCATCGAGGCCGCGGAAGTGGCGCGCAGCGGGTTCGGAGACTGCAAGGCACTGTCCAACTATCTGATGGCCATGCTGAAAGCGGTCGACGTGCCTTCATATTACTACATCATCCACACCGACCGCAAGGACCTGCTGCCGGGATTCACGTCCGCTGGGCAGATGAATCACGCGATGCTCGCCGTGCCGCTGCCGGAGATGCAAGACACAGTGTTCGTGGAGTGCACCAATCCCAGCATTCCGCTTGGCTACCGGCACGCCGATGTGGCGGGGCATGAAATCGTGCTCATAAAGCCCGACGGGGGCGAACTCGTGCGCGTGGGCTCTTACCCCGATTCGCTCAGCCGGCGCGAACAGCGCACAGAGGTGCAGCTGTTCTCCACTGGCAACGCCTCGCTGAAGCACTGCCGGAGGCTATATCTGGACTTCGCCGAGAACTACATAAGCTGGAACGATCTCAAGCAGGACACCCGGGAACGCATGCTCACCTCTGGATTCAAGCTCCACCCAGAGGGGCTAACCATCGACTCCGTCAGCGACAATTTCGACGGCTACGCTTCCGCCGGACGCGGTTTCTGCCCGGAGAAGACCATTGAGTACAGCTTCTCCACGAGGGTTTACGCCCACGGCGACGGCACGCGCCTCTTCGTGCCGATGAACCCAGTGGCGAAGGGCCTGTCGTTCCAGAAAAGGGAAAGGGTCAACGACATCGTGATTCCGGAAGGCTACGCCTCGGTGGACACCGTAGTGGTGCAGATCCCGCTAGGCTACGCCGTGGAGAGCCTGCCCGAGCCCGTCGAGCTCGACACGCCATGGGCTACCTTCAGCTCGTCGGCCACCGAAGACGACGGCTGCGTGACCGTGGTCCAGGCCATACGCTTCAAGCGATTCCGCGCACCCAAGACCAGTTACCCCGACTTCCGCGACTTCGCCCGCAAAGTCAACCGCTGCTACGACTCATCCTTCGTCCTCATCTCCCGCCCCCTCGGCAACTGACACCGGCATTCCGTCATGCCCGACCTGATCGGGCATCCCGCCCCATGTCATTCTGAGCGTAACGAAGAATCTCTCCCACACTCCCCGGCCACAAATCGGGGCTCTGGTGTGGCCGGGCGGACGATGAGATTCTTCGCTTCGCTCAGAATGACAGGAGGGGAGCCCAGGAGGACAAGAGATTGGTTCTGGCAGACAGAGTCGGCGAGAAGAATGACCGTTTTTTACGGCGGGACCAAAGATTATTCTTATATTAGCGAGGAAAAGCGCTATTGTTATGAGAATCAGCAGATTTATGATTTCGGTTATCGTCGTTGCGGCGTGTGCTACCATGAATGGTGCCGCACAGGCACAGTCTGTCATTGCCGGCCCGACCGGCAATCCCATCCCAAGGGTCTACCTGGTGTCCAACGCCCACCTGGATTCGCAGTGGAACTGGGATGTGCAGCAGACCATTTCGGTGTTCGTGCCCAAGACGATCAACCGTAACCTGATGCTCATAGACAAGTTTCCCGACTACATCTTCAACTTTGAGGGCGGCATCAAGTACGCCTGGATGAAGGAATACTATCCCGAAGCATATGCGCGCCTGCGTGGCCTCATAGCGCAGAAACGCTGGCACATCAGCGGCAGCAGCTGGGAGGCCTCCGACCCGAACATCCCCTCCCCAGAGTCCCTGACCAGGAGCATACTCCTCGGCCAGCACTTCTACCGTGATGAGTTCGGCACCCGGAGCACCGACATATTCCTTCCGGACTGTTTCGGTTTCGGGCTCCAGCTGCCAGCCGTCGCCGCCCACTGCGGCCTCATCGGCTTCTCCACCCAGAAGCTCCAGTGGCGCAACCTCCCGCTCCCCGGCACCGACAGCAAGGTCCCCTTCGAGTTCGGCCTCTGGCGTGCGCTGGACGGCAACGTGATCATGGTCTCCGCCGATTCGCGCAACTACACCACCCGCTTCCAGGCCACGGACGACCTTCGTGAGCTGCCCAAGCTCACCGAGCACGCCGCCCGCAGCCCCTTCAACCTCGCCATGCACTACTACGGCACCGGCGACACCGGCGGCTCCCCGACCATCGAGTCCGTGACCGCTCTGGAGAACGCCATTGGCAAGCAGAACGCCGGCAGCGAGGGAAGCGTCCACGTGGTCAGCGTGCCTTCGGACCAGTTGTTCCTGGACTACCTGCCCTTCAGTGACCATCCGGAGCTGCCCGTATGGGACAAGGAGCTAACGATGGACGTCCACGGCACCGGCTGCTACACCTCGCAGGCCGCGATGAAGCGCTTCAACCGCCTGAACGAGCAGCTTGCCGACGCCGCTGAGCGCAGTGCCGTGGCCGCCGACTGGCTGGGGCGCCTTCCATATCCGCAGGCCCGCCTGAATGAAGCCTGGCGCCGTTTCCTGTGGCATCAGTTCCACGACGACATCACCGGCACCAGCATCCCCCGTGCCTATGAATTTTCCTGGAACGACGAGATGATCTCGCTCCTGCAGTTCGCCGACGTACTGTCCAGTTCCGTGGGCGCCGTCGCCTCCCGGATGGACACGAAGGTTAAAGGGACCCCGCTCGTGCTCTACAACCCCTCCGGCTTCCCGCGCACGGAGATCGTGACCATAAACGGAAGTGACGCAAAAATTTACGACGTCCGCGGCAAGACGGTCCGGACCCAGCAGCTTTCGGACGGCAGGGTGGCGTTCGTGGCCGAAGTCCCGTCCGTCGGATACGCCGTCTACGACGTCCGCAAGGGCAAGGCTGCCGCCGGCAAATCTTCCCTAAAAACGGGCTCCGGCAGCATTGAGAACGCGATTTACGCCCTCCAGCTCGACGCCAACGGCGACATCTGCTCGCTCATCGACAAACGCAGCGGGCGGCAGCTCATCCAGGAGGGAAAGGCCATACGCCTGGCGTTCTTCACTAAGAACGAATCCAACGTCTGGCCCGCATGGGAGATACTGAAGGCCACGGTGGACGACACCCCTTCCGCCGTGGACGGCAACGTGCGCATCTCCGTGGCCGAAAACGGCCCGGTGGTGGCGGCGCTGAAGGTCGAGCGCAGTTTCGGCGGCTCCAGTTTCACGCAGTACATACGCCTATACGACGGTGCCGACGAGGACCGCATCGACATAGCCAGCGAAGTGGACTGGCAGAGCACCGGCGCCCTCCTGAAGGCGGAATTCCCGCTGACCGTATCCAATCCGGTGGCCCGCTACGACATAGGCACCGGCTCCATCGAGCGCCCGAACAATATCCCCGAACAGTATGAGGTCTACGCGCAGCAGTGGGCCGACCTCACGGAGCCCGACGGCAGCTACGGAGTCGCTATACTCAACGACTGCAAGTACGGCTGGGACAAGCCTGCCGACAACGTGCTCCGCCTGACCCTGCTCCACACCCCGAAGACCACCGACCGTTATGTCTACCAGGACCATCAGGACCATGGCCGCCACCTCTTCACCTATTCCATCATTGCCCACGAAGGCGACTACCGCCAGGCCTGCATACCCCGTAAGGCAGAGGCGCTCAACCAGCCCGTGAAGGCATATGCGACCGTCAGGCATGCGGGCGCACTCGGCCGCGCGTTCAGTTTCGCGAGCGTGGCCGGAAAGGGTGTGGAGATGCGTGCAATGAAGAAAGCGGAGGATGGCAACGCCTGCGTGGTGCGCTTTTATGAGGTCTACGGCCGCGACGTCAAGGACGCGTGCGTGACCTTCCCAGCCGGCATACTCGAGGCCCGCGAAATCAACGGCAACGAAGACGTCATCGGACCGGCCGTGGCTTCCGGCAGCCAGCTACGCTTCGACATAGGCGCCTGGGGCATCAAGACCTTCCTCGTGCGCCTGGCCCCCAAGGCCGGCGACGGCATGCGGCAGGCTGCGGTGGCTCTCCCGATGAACTTGAAGGCTGCCACCTTCAACGCCTTCCGCACCGACGGCAACATCGACGGCACAGGCAACTCCTACGCCGCTGAGCTGCTGCCGGCGAGCATAGAGCAGAAGGGCGTAGTGTTCGGGCTGCAGGATCCTTGTGGACCGGTTGCGGTGCGCGCAGAGGGGCAGGTCATCAAACTGCCCGAGGGCGACTGGAACCGCGTCTACCTGCTTGCTGCCTCATCAGAAGGCGACGTAGCAGCCGAGTTCCTCGCAGGCGCCGCCGCCATTCGGGCCAGTATCCCCGACTACAGCGGTTTCGTCTCCCAGTGGGGCCACACCGGCCACACCGAAGGCTTCGTGAAGGAAGCCGAATACGCCTATGTCGGCACCCACAGGCATAACGCCACGGACAACAAAGACCTCCCCTACGAGTTCACCTACATGTTCAACATCGCACTGGACCTCCCCGCCGACACCCGCAGCATCACCCTCCCCTCCGACAAGAAGGTGATGATCTTCTCCGCCGTCGCCGCCCACGACGACATCAACACACTCACCCCCGCCTCCGACATCCTCCGCTTCCCCCTGCCCCCGGTGTCATTCTGAGCGCAGCGAAGAATCTTAACGACGGGGAAGGTCCCCAATAGATAGCCAGACCTTCCCCTCATAAATACCATTCCAGACACGTCAGCCCCATTATTAACGAGGAAGGTCCTCGCCCAAAAAGTAGACCTGTCATTTCCTGATTTAGGTTGACTCCGGTTGGAGCCTTTCCCTGATAGAAGTTGACTCTGGTTTAACTTATAACTGGTGTAGGTTGACTTGTTGTCGCTATTCCTGCTTTTTCTTGTCTTTCCAGGTCTTATCCC
>JAFZVQ010000005.1 GCA_017617715.1 Bacteroidales bacterium
CTGACCTACAACAAGGGCCCCGTCGAGAGCGTGGATATCAACTTCATCATCAAGGTGGGTGCATGGCATGTGGTCCGTTCGTTCATCAAGGTGGGCAGCAACAGCCCTCTCGGAATGATTGGCAACTTCCAGCAGTTCGGCACCTCCTCCAGCACCCTCAACCTCGAGGGCTATGACGGTCTCATCGCCCCTATGCGCGAGATGATAGTGATGATGCGCATCTACAAGTACCTGCTCGACAACAACGTGGACGGCAACGTCTACGATGCCCTCAAGGGCAAGACCTTCGACTACGACCTCTATGGCCAGAACCAGGGAGGCGGCGAGGCCAACCTCAAGGCTTTCGCCAAGGAGTTCGTGAAGGGCCTCGACGTGTGGGCCGCTACTGTCGGTACCGTTGAGTCCGAGGGCCAGCACCTTATCGAGAAGGGCACAGCATGGGAGAACGCACACTTCATCCCCATCGTCCCCAACCCCGACTGCGAGTATCTGAGCCACGCCGGCAACCAGTATGATCCCAAGTACACCCCCTGGGTGCTTAACGTAGCCGGCCAGGAGATCAGCTCCAGCCAGGCATGGGAAATCGCCATCCGCGGCCTTTTGAACCTGGTCACCGCTGAAGGCGAGGAATTCCTCGACGGCATGACCGACCGCAACAAGGCCTACACCCTGGCCAATAACGCCAAGTTCTCCGAAGCGGCGCTTCCTCAGGCTTCCGCGGCGAACAAATGGGGCAAGCACCCCTGGTATGAAGGCGGCGACGACGAGCGCCTGACCTATAACAAGGGCCCCGTCGAGAGCGTGGATATCAACTTCATCATCAAGGTGGGTGCATGGCATGTGGTCCGTTCGTTCATCAAGGTGGGCAGCAACAGCCCTCTGGGAATGATCGGCAACTTCCAGCAGTTCGGCACATCCTCCAGTACCCTCAACCTCGAGGGCTATGACGGCCTCATCGCCCCCATGCGCGAGATGCTCGTGATGATGCGTATCTACAAGTACTTGCTCGACAACAACGTGGACGCCAACGTCTACGACGCACTCAAGGGCAAGACCTTCGACTTCGATCTCTATGGCATCGTGAACAAATAGTCTTTTGGCAGCAGGGGCCTGACCGTCCCTGCTGCTGCCAGTTAAACCTTTGATTATGAAGAAGTTTGCTATAATGCTCATGGCCTGCGCAAGCCTCATCGCCACCTGCGCCTGCCAGCCCAAGCCGGATGTTCCGGAAGAACCGGAGACTCCGGCATTCACCCTGGACAACAGCTATAACGGCAATTTCGTGAAGGCCATAGCCGGCGCCTACGACACTTTCGAGGCCACCGGATCCCTGCCCAACACCGTGAACGTGGAGGGCATGACCTACAACAAAGGCAAGTACACCCTTGCCGCCTGCATGCTCCTTGAAAAGATAGAGGCGGAGCCCGACACATGGCAGGATGTGGATATCGAGCTTACTTCGGCCGCTTTCGGCGACGAGTACCGCTACAACACCTTCGACCCGGACGAAATCGACATGCCGCATGTGCGCTTCCTGGCCGGCCGCGTCCTCGGCTATGCCCAGAAGAACAACGGCCTGCCGAATTATGTCACTTTCCCTTCCGACGATCCATCCAGCCCCGGATATCTGCCGCAGCTGACGATGGTCGTCACGAAGCATGACAACCTGATGAACCTGAGGGCATATACCGTGGTCCTGGCCCGCGTGTTCAACTATTTTGCGAACAACGAAGGCAAATGGCCCGAAAGCGTGTCTTCGTGGCCTTCGTCCTACCTTCGTGCCGCCCGCAACTGCCCCATCGACGACCCCGTGGTGATTGCCGCCCGCGACGCCGCGCTCGCCGGCCTGCCCGCCGACGCCACCGTGCGCCAGAAAGCGGAAGCCATATTCAAGTATGCCCGGGACGAGTGGGAGTGGGAGGATTACATGAACACCAGGAAAGGGGCCGTCAAGACCATCCAGGCCAAGGGCGGCAACTGCTGCGACCTCACCCACGCCACCCTGGCCATGGCCCGTTCGGCCGGCATCCCCGCCCGCTACCTCCACGGCCAGTGCCATTATTCCAGGGTAATCGGCCACGTGATTCCGGAGCTGTACGTGGACGGGAAATGGTGGATCTGCGACCCGTCCAACAACAACGCCACCTTCGGCACGCCCACATGGAAGGGCATGGAGACCTTCAACGGACGCTACTACGAACTCGAATTCTAACCATATATGAAAACAGCTAGAACTATTATCCTGCTAATTGCAGCGTGCCTGGCCCTCCTGCCAGGCTCCCTGGTATCAGCCCAGAACAAGAAGCTCGACGTCCAAGGCACCGTGACGGATGCCAAGGGCGACGCTCTCGTCGGGGCGATGGTCTATGTGAAAGGCAGTTCGACCGGCACCATGACCGATGCCGCCGGCAAGTTCAAACTCGTGGGGGTGGCATCCAACGCGAGCCTTGTCGCCAGCCTTATCGGTTATGAAGACCAGACCGTGGCAGTGGACGGCCGTTCCATCATCGATTTCATCCTCAAGGATGATTCGCTCGTGCTGGACGAGGCCGTGGCCATAGGTTACGGCAACCAGCGCAAACTGACCCTGACCGGCTCGGTGACCACTACCACCGGTGACGAGCTGGTGAAGAATTCCGCCGTGAACATGTCCCAGGGCCTTGCCGGCCGTCTTTCCGGCGTCATCGTGAACAACCGTTCCGGTGAGCCCGGACGCGACGATGCCGTGATGTTCATCCGCGGCCGCAGCACTCTGGGCACCAATTCCCCGCTCATCATTATCGACGGCGTGCCCGGACGTAACGAAGAGTTCGGACGCCTCACCGGCGAGGAAATCGAGAGCATCACGGTGCTGAAAGACGCCTCCGCAGCCATCTACGGCGCACGTTCCGCCAACGGTGTCATCCTCGTGACCACCAAGCGCGGCAAGTACAACGAGGCTCCGGACATCACCTTCACCTACGACCTCGGTCTCCAGCAGCCTACCCGCCTCGTGCAGATGGCCGACGCCGTGCTCTACACCACGGCCTACAACGCCGAGCTCGCCATCACCGGCGGCGCCAGGATGTACAACGACACCCAGCTGGAGCACTACCGCACCGGCGACGACCCCATCCTCTACCCCAACACCAACTGGCTGAGCGAGATCATCAAGCCACTCTCGCCGCAGCACAAATACGGTGTGACCATCAACGGCGGAAGTGAGCGCGTGGCTTATTTCGTGCAGCTCAACGGACAGTACCAGGACGGTATCTACGTGAAGAGCGCCACCAATTACAACCAGATCAACTTCCGTTCGAATATCGATATCAAGGTGACCAAGAGCCTCACGCTCGGCTTCGATATCCAGGCCCGCCAGCAGCATAAGAACTATTCCGCTTTCGCCTCCGACGAAACGGGTATCTTCTACAACGCGGTGCGCATGAAGCCCACCGGAGCCACCTATTATCCGAACGGGCTGCTCCGCGGAGGCCTGAACCCCGCCGTGCTCGTGCAGGACATCACCGGCTACAACCGCAGCATCATCAATTCGGTCAACACCACCATCAGCGCGAACTGGGATCTCGGCTCGGTGCTTCCCGGCCTGTCCGTCAACGGCAAGGTGGCCTACGACCTCAGGTCCAATTTCCGCAAGCAGTGGCACCAGCAGTGGAAGTACTACCGCTTCAACGAGATCACCGAAATCTACGAGGAGAACCTGAATGATTACTGGACCACTCCCACCCTGAACGAGTACCAGAACCATTACACCACCACCACGCTCAACGCCAACATCAACTACGACCACACCTTCGGCGGAGCGCACCATGTGACCGCCCTCGCCGGTTTCGAGCAGAGCGCGTACAGGAGGGATTATTTCACCGCCGGCAGGAACAAGTTCAATTCCGACATCCTCGACGAGCTCTTCGCCGGCGATGCCGACAAGACCTACTTCTCCGCTTCCGGCCAGGCATGGGAGACCGCAAGGCGTTCGTTCTTCGGCCGCGCCGGCTACGACTACAAGAGCAAGTACATGATCCAGGCCATCTTCCGTTATGACGGCTCCGAGAACTTCCCGGCCGACAGGCGCTGGGGCTTCTTCCCCGGGGTGTCGGTGGGCTGGCGCCTTTCCGAGGAATCCTTCATGAAGGACAACCTCCCCTGGCTGACCAACCTCAAGCTGCGCGCCTCCTACGGCGAGCAGGGTAACGACCAGATCGATTCGTTCCAGTTCCTCACCACCTACGGATATACCTCCGGCAGCGCCTACAAGCTGATGCTCGACGGCAAGGAGGTCAGCATGATCATCCCTGGCACCATCCCCAATCCGCTGGTCACCTGGGAAGTGGCCCGCACCTGGAACGTCGGTATCGACGGCAGCGTGAAGAACGGCCTGCTCACCTGGGAACTCGAGTGGTTCCGCACCCGCAGGTCCAACATCCTCACCTCCAGGAACGCTTCCATCCCTTACTACACGGGCATGACGAGCAAGCTTCCCGACGAGAACCTCGGCATAGTCCGCAATTCTGGTATCGAGCTCCAGCTCGGCCACGAGAACAAGGTCGGCGACCTGAGATACCGCATCAACGGCAACTTCCTCTACGCCAGGAACGTGATTGAATATATGGACGAAGCCCCATGGCCCGAAGGACACGACTACATGAAGCTCGAAGGCCTCCCCATGGGCTCCGGACTGTACTACCACGTGCTCGGCGTCTTCAAGACCCAGGAGCAGCTCGACAGCTATCCCCACAAGACCGGCGCCACCCTCGGCGACCTGATCTACGAAGATATGGACGGCGACAACGAAATCACCACGCTGGACCGCAAGAGGAGTCCGTTCTCTTCGATTCCCCAGATCGTCTATGGTGTCACCTTCGACGCCCGCTGGAAGAATTTCGACTTCACCATGCTCCTCCAGGGACAGGGCCGCGTCCGCTTCTACTATGCACCTCTGATGGATCCCGTTTCCTACAACGTGGAGAAAGAGGCGGCGGAAAAGGCCTGGACTCTCGACAACCCTGACTCCGACTGGCCCCGTCTGGGCTCCACCGTCAGCCTCGGTTCGGTGAACCGTTCCGATTTCTACATCAAGAACGCTGCGTTCCTGCGCCTGAAGAACCTCGAGCTTGGCTACACCATCCCCAGGAAGGTGTTCGGCCCCAGGGCCGGCATCAGGAGCATACGCTTCTACATCGGCGGCTACAACCTGCTGACCTTCTCCCAGCTCAAGAGTGTCGACCCTGAAAACAACGATGAAGGGTATCAGACATATCCCCAGATGAAAATCTACAACACCGGTGTGAAAGTGATGTTCTAATCCCCGAAGCAATATGAAAAAGATATATATCCTTACATTTGCGGCCGTTGCATTGGCTCTGGGTTCCTGCGATGACGGGTTCCTGGACAAGACTCCGCTCGACAAACTGACCGAGGACGCCGTGTTCAACAGCGTCGGCCTTGCCGAAAACCACGTGAATTCCATGTATTCCGTGCTCCCGGATTTCCTGCAGGAAGGCAATATCGGATGCATCACCGATGAAGGTTACTTCCGCTACGGCGGCACATCCACCCGCTATATCGCGGCCGGCACCATGGACCCCGACAACATAGTATATATGGAGGAAGGCGGCGCCGCGCACAACACCAGGACCACCGTCCTCAACATCTGGAACCGTTCCTACAAGTACCTTCGGGACATGAACTTCTTCATCAACAAGGTGGAAGCGGGCACCCAGATGGACGATGCCGACAGGGACAGGCTCCTCGGCGAGGTGTACTACCTCCGCGCCTGGACCTACACCAACATGATCGAGCGCTACGGCGGCGTCCCCCTCATCAAGCACACTTTCACGATGACCGACGAGTTCGGCGTCAAGCGCAACACCTTCGACGAGTGCGTGGATGAAATCCTGAAAGACCTCGACAAGGCCGACCAGCTGCTGCCGCTCAAGAACGGTGAGGGCCGCGCCAACCAGGTGGTGGCCAAGGCCCTGCGCTCCCGTCTCACCCTGATTGCCGCTTCGCCCCTGTTCAACGACCCTGCCAATCCCGAAGGAAGCATAGTCCGCGGAGCCTACAGCGCCGACAAATGGACCCGCGCCTTCAATGCCTCAAAGGATGCCATCGACATCGCCGAGGCTAACGGCTACAGGCTCGCCGACACCTACGACGACATCTGGAAGAACATCAACTGCCCCGAGAACATCTGGTGCAAGTACCTCAATGCCCTCGGCTACACCGTCCACAAGGGCCAGCTCCTCTATCCGCCGGAGCACTACAGCGGCTGGAGCTCCATGGAGCCCACCCAGGCCATGGTCAGCGACTATGAACTGACCAACGGCAAGAAGTGGTTCGAAGAGGGCTCGGGCTACGATCCGAAGCATCCTTTCGAGAACCGCGACCCCCGCTTCTACAAGACAGTGGCGGCTCCTTTCAAGCCCTTCAGCTACACCAAGGACGGCACGCTCAAGACCGTGAACCTCGAGCTCTACCTGCTCTTCGAGAAGAAGACCATAGACGACTTCGACAAGACCAAGGGCGCCACCAAGATGCTGGACTTCACCAAGAAGCCCCTCGACCTGGGCGAATATCCCAGCACCACCTTCTACAAACTGCACAAGTGGCACGATCCCGCCGTGCAGATTTCCGAGAAGGAGACCGGCTCCGTGCTCTATCCCTGGATACGTCTTGGCGAAATCTACCTGAATTACGCCGAAGCGGCCTATATGGTGGGCAAGGAGGACATCTGCCGTGAGTACATCAACAAGATTCGCGACCGCAAGGATGTCCACATGCCTCACGTGACCGAGAGCGGCACCAGCCTCTGGGACCGCCTGGTCAACGAGCGCAGGATCGAACTCGCCTTCGAGGCCTTCCGTTACTTCGACGTCCGCCGCTGGAAGACGGCGGAATTCTACGACAACGTGGACCTCTACGGCGGCCAGGTGCTGGTGCTCACCGGCGGCGCCAAGCCGGACACCGTCTACTGCATGCCCCGTCTCTACGATGAGACCAAGAACAATATGGTGTACTATGACGAGGGCCAGACCTATGACTACACCTGGCTGGGCAAGACCTACAAGATCGACTACGGCGACTGCCGCAAGGGCGTGATGCCGGCCAAGAAGTATTTCCCTGTGAGTAACTACCTCATGCCCATCCCCAGGCCTGAAATCACCAAGAGCAAAGGTTCGATCGAACAGAACCCCGGCTACAATTGATGTATATGAAGAATTGCAAATACATATTGGTGCTGGCTGCGGCCCTCCTGTGCGTGTTTTCCTGCCGGAAACTCACGCCGGACGAAATCGTGTCGAAGACCTACGCCGGGCTGGTGATCAATGAGATTGCCGCCCACGACGAGCTCGCCGATATCGACAGCTGGGTTGAGATCCTCAACACTTCGACCGCTGATGTGTCCCTGGAAGGGCTCGGCCTTTACCTGAAAGACGAATATCTCAACGACAAGTGTGTCTGGAGCGCCGCTCCGGGCGCGCTTGCGGCAGGGGAGCGCCTGGTCGTGACTTCCGCCACCGGGCAAGGTCTCTCGACCGGCATAATCTCCAACGCTGAGTTCGTGCTTCGTCTCGGCACCAAGGACGGTTCGGTCGACAAGTTCGTCCGCAGCGAGATAATGCCGGAGCCGCAGTACAACAGGGGCTCCTACCAGAGAATCCCGGACGGCGGCGATACCTGGAGGAACATGACCTACAGCACCAAGGGCCGGCCGAACGAGATATTCGACTGGAAGGAACCGCTTCCCAATGCGATCTGGATGTGGAGCTCGCACATGGAGCCCATGATGGCCAACGACGCCGAAATCATGAAAGAGTACTGGCGTCTCGGCTACAGGCACCTCCTGCTCAATTCTGCTGCGTTCACGAACAGGCCCCACGAAGCCGTTCCCTTCATGGAGAAAGCCGAGGAGATAGGCTTCGCCGTCCACGGCTGGATCCAGGCCTTCTACAAGGGCGGCACCTGGAACGTGCCCATCGACAAGGAGAAGAAGACCATCAAGGAAGAGGTGTTTGCAGACATGCGTGAGCTCGGCCGCCTCTGCATCGAGGAATTCGGCGTGAAAGGCCTGCATCTCGACTACATACGCTGGCCCAGCAAGGCGTCGCAGTACAATTTCACCAAGGAAGTGAATTCCGTGGCCGCCGTCAACCGCGCATGCCGGGAGACCCGCGAGCTCTGCGACAAATACGACGAGGGCCTGGTCACCTCCGCCGCCCTCATGCCGGAGCCCAACACCACGAACACCTACGCGCAGGATCCCTCGCAGATGGGTAAGTACATCCACATACTCATGCCGATGTGCTACAGGTATTCCTACGGCTATTCCGACACCGGACTGGTGAACTGCATGAACTGGTTCTGCAACAATTCGGCGAATGCCGAAGTCTGGTCCGGCCTGCAGACCTACGACAAGAGCACCACCGGCCTCTCTGCAGACGCTATCTATACGGACATAATGGCGTACAGGCAGTCCAAAGCCACGGGAATAGTGCTCTTCCGTTTCGGCCTGGGCACCTTCCCCGACGTGAACGATATCTGGAAAACTACTGATTAATCATAATTATTAACCACTAACACATTTTTATGAAAAGATTCTTGACTTTCATGCTGGCAGCGTTTGCCGCATCCGCCGTGCTTTTCACTTCCTGTAAGGAAAAGGAAGAGCAGGAAGAGGGTGATGATGTAAACGTGGTGGCAACCCTGCCTGCCAGCGACCTGATTGACGCCGTGGCGAACATGTATTCTGCCTGGGAGGAGAATACGACCATCGCCGATGTGCTTCAAGTCGGTTCCAAGGAACTGACCCTGCCCCAGTATCAGTATGCGATGTGCAAACTGCTCGTGAATCTTGCCGGTTCCGACATGTCCGACATCAAGGTCCTTAATTACAAGGCCGCGGACCATCCGGAGCGCGACAGCTACGACAAGGAAGAGATTGCCGTCGTGAACGGTCCCGCCAACAAGGAATACACCGAAGACCTTGCCAGCATCGCCACGCGCATGATGGACGCCATGAAGGAAAAAGCAGCCGTGCCCAACGTGACGCTCTTCTATCGTGACGAAGCCATTTCCTTCTCCACGAACCGCGCCACCGTGTGCCTTGCCCGCGCCATCGCGGCCTACAAGGCCGAAGGCAAGTTCCCCGAGAAGGTGTCCACCGAGTACCTCTCCGCAGCCAGTACCCTTATGGCATTCGCCAAGGAGTTCGTGAAGATCCTCGATGTCTGGCAGGCCCACGTCGGCACCATCGAGGCCGACGGCGCCCACAGCGTAGATTCCAAGAAGGCCTGGGAGAATGTCCACTACATTCCTACCCACACCACCACCTTCCCCAACTCCGCAGAGAACAGCGAGCCTGAGACCACTATCACCGTGGCCGGACAGACCTACGACATGGAGCAGTGCTGGACCATAGCCGCCCAGGGTATCATCAGCATGATCACCAAGGAAGGCATGAAGCTCGTTCCCACCGTGCAGAACGTCCGCGAGCACACTATCGGCGACGGCGAGGGCCTCAACATGGCCATCCCGACGCCTCCCGAGATGATTCCCTGGCAGCACCCGTTCTATGAATATGCAGGCCTGCTCAACCTCAGCGCCAAGAACCCCTGGAAGACCGAGCACTTCGCAGCCGTCCTGCCCTGGTGGTACATGAAGAGCACCCTCAGCAACGGCCGTGTGACCAACTTCGCTTCCATCGGCAACTTCGGTATCGAAGGCTACTCGGGAGAGCTCTCCGCAATGCGTATGCTCCTTATGATGGCCCGCTACTACAAGTACCTGCTCGACAACAACATCACCAAGAACGTCTACACCGCCACCCAGGGTCTCGTCATCGACCATGACCTTTATGGCGTGAAACTGGCCGACATCGACCTCCAGACCTCCAGTGAGATAAGCTTCGAAGCCACTCCTGCAGGCGACGTGAAGATCAAGTTCGCCGCCAACACCGCATGGACCGCCACCGCCAGCGAAGGCTGGATACATCTCGATCCCGCATCCGGCGACACCGGCAATCCCGTCACCGTGGCCGTGACCGTGGATCCCAACACCGGCGCGGAGCGTACCGGCACCGTGACCATCAAGGGTACCACCGACGAAGTGGCCGTGACCGTGACCCAGCTCGCTTACGTGGCACCCAGCGGAGCCACGCTGAAGGAGTTCGCCACCCAGTTCGTGAAGGTGCTCGACGTGTGGAAGGCCAATGTGGGCACGATCCAGCCCGACGGCCAGCACCAGGGCGACAAGCGCTTCTTCAACGTGCACTACATCCCCACCTGGTCCAACTACGACGCTTCCGTGACCGACAACGTCTCCCAGCCCGAGACCACGCTCACCGTGGGTGAAGACACCTACACCATGTATGAGGCATGGGTGGTCGCGGCCAAGGGTCTCGTGGAACTCCTCACCAAGGAAGGCATGGAGTGCGTCCCCGACGAGCAGGCTGTCCTCAAGCACACCCTCGGCCAGGGCAAGAGCCTCAGCATCCCCGTTCCCGCCAAGAACACCACCTGGAACAAGTGGGCGTATCCCTGGTATGAGGACGGCGACCTCAACCTCTCCGCCGAAAGGCCGTTCACCATCGAGATGATGGCCCAGATGCTGCCTTGGTGGCTCAAGCGCGCACAGACTCTCGACAACGGCAAGGGCCGTGTCAACAACTTCCAGCAGCTCGGCGACTACAAGTTCTCCGGCGGACAGTCCGGTATGATGTGCGCCATGCGTATGTTCCTCATGATGGCCCGTGTCTACAAGCACATCCTCGACAACAATATCGAGAACAATGTCTATGAGGCGCTCCAGGGCATGAACATCGACTTCGACCTCTACGGCGAGGGTATCCCCGCCGAGGCCCAGGCCAACATGAAGACATTCGCACAGCAGTTCGTGACCCTGCTCGACGTCTGGCAGGCCCATGTGGGCACCATCGAGGCCGACGGCAACCACAGCGCGGGCAAGAACAACGCCTGGCAGAACGTCCACTTCATCCCCACGTATTCGGAGTATGCCGATTCCGACAACAACAAGGAGCCCGAGACCACCATCACCGTGGGCGACAAGACCTACAAGACCTTCGAGGCATGGGAAATCGCCCTGAAGGGTATCATCGAGATGTGTACGCTCGAAGGCCTGGCGGTCTCCCCGGCCAAGACCAGCGAGCCCGTCCACACCCTTGGCAACGGCAAGCCCCTCAGCATGGATATCCCCGAGTTGGAAGGCGACAAGTGGAACAAGTGCAAGTATCCATGGTATGCCAATGAAGGCTCCGCCAACTTCGACGACGCCCATCCCGTCAACATGGAGGTGCTCCGCAGGATCCTGCCCTGGTGGCTGAAGCGCGCCCGCGAGCTCGACAGCGGCAAGGGCCGTATCGGCAATTACCTCGACATGTCCTCCTTCGGGCTTGAAGGATATAAGGGCGAGATTTGCCCGATGCAGGCCCTCCTGATCATGGCACGCCTCTACAAGTACATTCTCGACAACAACATCGAGTCCAATGTGTACGACGCCCTGAAGGATCAGAACTTCGATCCCACGTTGTATTAACAGCTTCTGGCTGCGGGAGCCTGACCGTTCCCGCAGCTGCCAATTATCAGCATTATGAAAAGAACAGTCACATTTATCTGCCTTGCCCTGGCCCTGCTGGGTTGCAGACAAGCCGAAGAGCCTAATTTCAACGGCATCTGGCTCTGGTCCAAGTTCATGCCCGAGGTGAACCTCGACACCCTCGCCGCCAAGGACATCAAGAACATCATACTCCACGAAGTGTCCTTCGAGCGCCACGGGGTGGACTCCACGCTTGAATTCGTCAGCCAGGCCCACAAGCGCGGCATGAAGGTGCACATCTGGTTCCAGGCTTTCTACCAGAACGGCAAATGGATGAATCCCGTGGATGATTCCCTCAACCGCTACAAGCAGGAATACTTCGACGAGGTGATCGAACGCGCAGTCCGCTACGTCGGCTACGGCGTGGACGGCATCCACCTCGACTACATTCGCTTCGGCGGCACCGCCTGGAAGCACAACCCTTCCGAGGAGATCACCGCCACCGGCTGCGTGACCGAGTTCTGCCGGCAGATAAGCGAGGCCACCAAGGCCGCCAACCCGGACATCATCCTTTCCGCGGCCCTGATGCCCGAGCCAGACAGCGAATACTACTACGGCCAGGATCCCGCCCAGATGGGGCAGTACATCGACATCCTGATGCCTATGATCTATTTCCACTGCGATTCCTACCGCAAGGGCGGCAGGCCCTGGGCGCAGATGGTAGCCGACCACTTCGCCACCAAGGGCGCGCCCGCCAGGGTGTGGGCCGGCCTCACCACCTACGTCGACACCGACACGACCAAGGTCGTCCCGATGGACGCTGAGAGCATCCTGCGCGACTGCCGCATGTTCATCGACTCCACCATGGCCGAAGGCGTGGTCCTCTTCCGCTACGGCCTCGGCGACCTCCCTGACCTGCATGAACTAAAGAAATAAATTTTATTTTTTTACAATTATTTTTTTACAATAAAATTTTAAACCTTATATTTGCGGCAAACCAGATAAATGTATGGCAAATAAAGGCAGCCGACCAGAGAATCCTTTTTTTACCGGGATCATCATTCCGGACCGTTATTTCTGTGATCGTGAAGAAGAAACAAGGACGATAATCGACTTAATCGAGAACGGAAACAATGTTGTGCTGAAAGCCCAGAGAAGAATAGGGAAATCCAGTCTGGTGCACCATATATTCAATCAAAATAAGGTTAAAGAAGACTACAATACTCTCTATATCGACCTCTTCGGGACAAAGAATTATCACGATTTCCATATAGCTTTCCAAAACAAGCTCCTTAATGCCCCTTTTGCCCGCACGGCAAAAATCAAAAAGAATTTCGAGCAGATTCTGAAGGGCATCAATGTGTCTCTGGGCTCATATGACCCGGCAACAGGCCAGATATCCCTGTCAAGAATAGGAACCACTCCGGCCCAAATGCCAAAGATACCGCTTGAAGAACTGTTCGGCTTTCTGGAAACCACCAAAAAGAAGAATTTAATAGTTTTCGACGAATTCCAGCAGATAGAATACTACCCGGAGCGGATGGCAGCGATACTGCGTTCGTATACGCAGCAGATGAACAATACCAAGTTCATCTTTTCCGGCAGTTCCAAACACATGCTGAACATGATGTTCATGAACCACAACAAGCCGTTCTATAAAAGTTCATCGAACATCGACCTGGACATTCTCGATTATGACAGATATGAAAGCTTCGTGGCAGGTTGTTTCGAAGAATACGGAAAATCCATTGCCCCTGAAGCCATTGGTTTTTTGTATGACCTGTTTCTTGGAGAGACAGCCCCTATGCAGGAGACCATGAATCATGTATTTGGGAAAACGGACAGGAAGGCCACGGCCGGTATTCCGGAAATAAAGGAATCTGTTCTGGCTATTCTCGAATCCAAAGACGAATCATTCCGCACACTTCTCAACGGAATAGAAAAAGAAAAGACGAGAAACACACTGTATTGTATTGCTGCCCAAGGCATTGCATCAAATCTCACATCTTCCAGAATAATGAAGGACTATGCCCTGGACAATGCGTCCAGTGTCCAGAATGCTTTGATTGCCCTTCAAGATGATAAAAATCCGATTGTACGTAAATTGGCCAAAGGGACATATATCATAGACGACCGTATGTTTGAACTATGGATAGCAAGGGAAGGCTATTACCTCGATATCAAGTTTGAAACGGCAAAAGACAGACACCAAAGGCAGAGAGCACTGGAACATCCGTCCTTTCAACCTACGGCTCCAAAAAATTAATATAATTATTATGATACTTATTGCAGACAGCGGGGCGACGAAGACCGAGTGGGGGTGCGTGTCGAGAGACGGGAGCACCAGGATCGGGTTCTTCAGCCAGGGATACAATCCCAATTATATCACAGGCACCCAGATAGTTGCGGACATACGCGAGAATCTTCCATCGAGCCTCGATCCCAGCCTCGTGGATGAAATCTATTTCTACGGCGCAGGCGTGACGCCGCTGCAGTATCCTTTTATGGAGAAGACGCTGCGCGAGGTGTTCACAAAGGCCGGCAAGGTGTTCATCGCCATGGACACCCTGGCCTCCTGCCGGGCCCTGCTCCAGACGGAGCCGGGCTTCGCCGCCATCCTGGGCACGGGCGCCAACTCCTGCCTCTACGACGGCTGCAACGAGGGCCTCAACGTGGATTCCTGCGGCTTCATCCTCGGCGACGAGGGCTCCGGCGGCAACCTTGGCAAGCGCATGATTACGGACTACATACGCCGCAACATGCCCCCGAAGGTCTATGAACTCGTGGGCAAGGAGTTGGGCCGCAGCAATGACGAGCTGCTGGACGTGATCTACACCCGTCCCTTCCCGAACCGCTTCTGCGCCCAGTACGCCAAATTCATAGCGGCCAATCTCGATTTCGACCCCTATTTCCCGAACCTCGTCACCGACGCGTTCCGGCAGTTCTTTAAGCTGATAGTCACCCATTATCCCGACTACCAGAAATACACATTCAACGCAGTCGGCTCCGTGGCTTATTACTTCAAGCCTCTGCTGCAGCCCGTCGTGGAGGAGTTCGGCATGAAGATGGGCAATATACTCATAGCCCCGATGGAGGGCCTGATCAAGTATCACCTTGAAAACTAACGTCATGGGAAAGAACAAGTATATCATACCCCTCGCATTCATCGGGATGATGTTTTTCACCGTCGGCTTCGCCACGGGCATCAACGGCTATTTCGTGCCGTTCCTGGAAAATAACCTCCACCTGAGCTCCACCCAGTCGTATCTCGTGATTGCGGCCACTTTCCTGGCTTTCCTGGTGTTCAGCTTCCCTGCGTCCACCATCATAGCACGGATAGGCTACAAGAAGACAATGTCGCTTGCGTTCTTCATGTTCGCCGCCGCGTTCGGACTCTTCATCCCCGCGGCGCGCCTGGAGAGTTTCGCCCTCTATCTTCTTGCCTGCTTTATCAGCGGCACGGCCAACACTGTGCTGCAGGCCGCCATTAACCCCTACGTGACCATCCTGGGGCCCATTGACAGCGCCGCCCGGCGAATCAGCATAATGGGCATCTGCAATTCGTGCGCCCTCGCGCTGCCGTCGGTGTTCATCGCCGCCGTGACGCGTAAGCCCATAGAGGCCGTGGGCCTGGTGGACCTGGACAAGCCGCTGATCATCATAATCGCCGTGGTCGTGCTGCTGGGCATCGTGACTATCTTCGCCCCGCTGGAGGAGATCAAGGCCGAAGGAGAGGAGAACGAGGAAGACTGCCCGTACGCCGCAAAGAAGAAGAGCATCTGGCAGTTCCCGCACCTTGTGCTGGGGGCGCTGGCGCTCTTCGTCTACGTGGGCGTGGAGAATCTCGCCCTGCTCACGGTGCTCGACTATGCCCAGGACCTCGGTCTTCCGAAGCCCGAGAGCTACACGGTGTGGCCCGGAATCGGCATGGCCGCGGGCTACATAATCGGCATCCTGTGCATACCTAAGGTGATTTCGCAGGTGAAGGCCCTGCGCATATGCACCTGGGTGGCCGTGATAGACTCCCTGCTGATAGTGCTCACGCCTCCGCAGGTGTCGGTGTGGTGCGTGGCGCTGCTGAGCTTCGCCTGCTCGCTTATGTATCCGGCAATCTGGCCCCTCGCCATCGTGGACCTGGGCAAGTTCACCAAAAAGGGCTCCTCGCTGCTTGTGGCCTCCATCGGCGGCGGCGCCCTGATTCCGCTGCTTTTCGGTGCCATGAAGGACTGGCTGGGCAACCAGAACGCCTACTGGATCTGCCTGCCTTTCTACCTGCTGATAATGTTCTACGCCTACTACGGCTATAAGATTCGCAAATGAGACGGCTGTGGGTCATATTGGCGGCTCTGCTGCTGAGCGCCGACATCTTCGCCTGCACGACGGCAGTCGTGTCGTCCGGGGCCAGTGCGTCCGGGCGCCCCATGCTCTGGAAGCAGCGCGACACGTCAGATCCGTACAACCGCATAGTCCATGTCAAGGACGGCGTGGAAATAGCCTACACGGCCCTGTTCCCGACCAGCGACAGCCTCTGCACCCTCGCCTACGCCGGCATCAACGCCGCAGGCTTCGGGGTAATAAACAACCTGTCGTACAACCTGCGCCCCGATTCGCTTGGCTTCGACACCAAGGCCGGCCCGCTGATGGCGAAAGCCCTCGGCTGCTGCCGCACGGTGGACGATTTCGAGCGCCTGCTGCAGGAAGCTCCCCGCCCCATGCTGCTGAGCACCAATTTCGGGGTGGTGGATGCTGCCGGGGGCGCGGCCTATTTCGAGGTGTCGGATTACGACTACACCCGTTTCGACGTGGAGCCCGGCGGCTATCTCTTCCGCACCAATTATTCGCTGACGGGCGAGGAAGGCCGCGGCCGCGGCTTTGCCCGCTACGAGGCCATGGGCGCCCTGATGGCCACCCGCCGGAGCTTCGATCCGGAGTTTTTCTTCAAGATAGGGCGGACATATTACCGGGACGGCCGCAATGCCCTCAGGTGGCGCCGCCGCGGCTGGCTGGACGAGCATGATTTCATCCCGAGGAGCACCACCACGGCCTGTGTGGTCATAGAGGCCCCCGGTCCCGGGGAGGCCCCGGACGGCGGCCTGATGTGGTGCGCTCCCGGCTACACGCCCTGCTGCTACGCCATTCCCGTGTGGGTGGCAGCGGGCGACAATATCCCCGCATGCCTCACGGGGCAGGCCGAGGCCAACCGCCTCGCCGCCGCCCTGTTCCTGAGCCTGCATTCCGACAAGGAAGAGCTCAAGAAGGTGGATATCGCTTCGTTGCGCAGGGTGATGCGGCCCGTCCGCCGGGCGGAGAGGCGCGAGTTCCGCAGGGGCCGCCGCCTGGACCGCAGGATGCACCGCGCCGGATATGACGCGGCTGAAGTCGAGCGATTCAACCATGGAGCCGACGCCCGTTTCCGTCGATATAAACACAGATTCGCCTTATGAGTTTCACTCCCTGGACTTTGCTCGTCGACGCCGGCATCGTGTCGCTTCTGCTGCTTATCGGTAAGCTGTTGAGGTCCAAGGTGCGCCTGATCCAGCGTTTCTTCATCCCTCCCAGCCTGCTGGCAGGCATTTTCGGTCTGGTGCTGGGGCCTGAGGTGCTGGGCTGGCTCCCGCTTTCCGACAAGCTCGGCACCTACGCCGGAATACTTATCGCGCTGGTGTTCAGCTGCATACCCATCACTTCCGGCGGCGGCCGCAAATCCGACGGCAGTTCCCGTATCGGCCGCATGTGGGCCTATTCGCAGGCCGGCATGCTGCTGCAGTGGGCCTTCGGCGGCGCGCTCGGGCTCTGGGCCCTCAGCCGCATCTGGCCCGTCGACGAGGCTTTCGGCCTGTCGATGCCGGCCGGTTTCTGCGGCGGCCACGGCACGGCGGCGGCAATAGGGGAGTCGTTCGCTTCCTACGGCGTGGATGAGATGCAGTCGCTCGCCATGACGGCCGCCACAGTGGGTATAATCGCTTCCGTGGTCATAGGCATGTGGCTCATATCCTGGGGAGCGGCGCGCGGCAAGACGCAGTATATCTGCGCGTTCGAGAATCTGTCGCCGGAGCTGCGCACCGGTATCCTGCCGCCCGACAAGCGGGTGAGCATGGGCAAGGCGTCGTTTTCCGCCATCTCGCTGGATTCGATGACCTTCAATTTCGCGGTGGTGGCCATGATAGCCCTGGGCGGCTACGGGCTCGCCAAGCTGATTTCGCTGATATGGCCGGCGCTGATGCTGCCGGTGTTCAGCTGCGCCTTCATCGTGGGCATACTCGTGCGCTGGATACTTGTCCGGGCGAAAGCGGACGAGCACCTTTCGAAACCCATCATAGGGCACCTCAGCGGTGCATTCACCGATTATCTGGTGGCCTTCGGCGTGGCGTCCATCAAGCTGGAGATTGTGGGCAAGTTCGTGGTGCCGCTTCTTATACTGCTGGCCGTGGGGCTGCTTGTGACGCTGTTCTACGTGTTCTGGGTGGGCAGCCGCATCCATAAGACCGCTCCCTTCGAGAAGTCCATCTTCACCTGGGGCTGGTTCACCGGCACGATGGCGATGGGAATAGCGCTTCTGCGTATCACGGACCCGGATTCAAAGAGCGGATGCCTGGACGACTATGCATTCGCCTACCTCTATATAGCCCCGGTGGAAATTGCTCTGGTGAGCCTTTCCCCGCTGGCGTTCTGCAACGGTCTCGGCTGGCTTTTCATCCTCATCTGCGCGCTCGCGGGAGCGGGCATACTGGGATTTGCCGCCGCCCGTGGATGGATGCGCAGGGCAGCTGAGTGAATATGAAAAAGTCTGTTTATATAATTGCGGCGCTGCTGGTTATGTGCGCTGCGGTTCCGGAGGTACAGGCCGCCCGGAAGAAGGCCGTGCGCAATTCGCCGGCGGCCGGCCTGAACTATCTGGACAAGAGTTTTTCCGTGTACGACGCGCTCCAGAAACGTATCTGGAATTATGCCGAGACGGCCTACACCGAAGAGCGGAGCGCCGCAGAGCTGGCCTCCTTGCTGGAGAGCCGCGGCTTCACGGTGGAGCGCGGCGTGGCGGGCATCCCGACGGCTTTCGTGGCCAGTTACGGCAGCGGCGCGCCCGTGATAGGGATGATGGCGGAATATGACGCCCTGGCCGGCATGTCGCAGGACACGGTGCCATACCGCAAGCCGCTGGTGCCGGGAAGTAACGGCCACGGCTGCGGCCACAACCTGCTGGGCACCGGCTCCGTGGCCGGGGCGGCGGCGGTGGCTGAA